>DAIOWK010000140.1:0-8436 GCA_036758525.1 Myxococcota bacterium | reverse complement strand
GAGGGCTCCTGGGGCCGAATCGGAGGCGGAAGCGAGCGACCGACGACCTCGTCAACGCCCTTCACGACCCTGTTGGCGCCTGGCGCGAGCCGGCGCGCGCCTTCCCTGGGCGCCGCGAGCAGCGCAGTGAGCCTCTTCGAACAAGCTCTCCGACCGCCCCGTGCCCGGGCAGACGATTGGCACAAGGCGTGGTGGGCCTCACTGGCGGCGCTGACGCTCGTCAAGCTCTGGCTCGACTCCGCGCTGCGGGTGAAGGCCGAGACCTTCCAGATCTTCGATGACGCGCTCTACGTCCGAGTCGCAGCTTCAATCCTCTCGGGCGATTGGCTCGGCCCCTACGACCACACTAGCCTCCTGAAGGGCCCCCTCTACGCAGCGTGGCTCGCCCTCATCCATCGGCTTGGCATTCCGCTTCTTCTCGCACAGTCGGCGCTCTACGCGGCTGCAGGCCTTGCGCTCGTGCGTGAACTCCGGCAGGCGGGGATGGGACGGCGCGCGTTGGTAGCGATCTACGGCGCATACCTCTTCAACCCCTTCGTCGAGGTCAGAGTGATGAGGGAGGGACGGTGAGGAAGCAGCCGAGCCCACGGCGTCTGTGACCTGCGAACCCCCCCCCCACCCACCAAGCGCGCGGTCCGCAGCCGGCAACGGAGCGCGGCCGATCACGGACGCAGGTGCGCCGCTCGCGCCTGAGCCGCCTGAAGCAGGTCTCGTGCATCCGGGTAGCCGGGAGAAAGAGCGAGTACTTTCTCAAAGGACGCTACCGCTTGCTCAGGACGCCCTGTCTGGAGGTAAATGACACCGAGGTTGAAGTAGGCGTCCGGTACGGTCGGGGCGAGCGCGATCGCTTCGCCGTACGCGCGCTCAGCCTCTTCCGTGTGTCCCTGCAACACCGCGACCTTCCCTTCGAGGATTGAAGCCAAGTCGGTCCTTGGAAAGAACAGCTTGGCCGTCCGGAAATCCTGGGTGGCGGCTTCGAGGCGCCACTCCGCGAGCTCGGCCAATCCGAGTCCAATGTACGCGTCCGAGCTGCCGCCGCTCGCAGCGATCGCATGCTCGAAGAGGCTGCGGGTGTCCCTCCAGACCAGGACTTGCGCCCGGGCCCGCACCGCGAAGAGCACGAGGAGTGCCGTGCCCAAGGGAGCAAGCGCTGCGGACGGAATCCGCAGGCGCTCGCAGAAGAGATCGACACCCCAGACCACGGCGATGAAGATCCCGACAAGGGGCAGGTAGGTATAACGGTCTGCCATGGATTGCGTGCCGACTTGGAAAAGACCAATCACCGGGAGGAGGGCCACCAGGTACCAGAGCCAACCCACGGGTAGGGCGCGACTCCTGCGCCCGAGGCGAAGCGCCAAGGCCGTACACGCGACGAGTGCCACCGCACACAGGAGCGCCTCGACCAGACGGATGGGCAGCGGGTAGGGATAGTGGGCCGAAAGATTCACCGGGAACGCCGTCTTCTTTAAGTATCGCACCAACGAGAGCACCGCGTTCAGCGTTCGAACCGAGAGGGGAACCATGTTCGTGAGCCGTTCTTGGGACACCTGTGCGCGGTAGGTCACGACGCTCGACGAGAGGGAGAGCGCGAGGAGGGGGAGCTTCTCCACAAGCCTGGGCTTCGCGCGCCGAAGCCACGCCGAGAGCCCTGGCTCGGATTGCCCCGGCGGCGCAATCAGGCCTGGCCAGGGCAAGCGTCCTAAGGGCCAGATGTCGAGGAGCAAGAGGAGTACGGGGAGCGTCACGAGCATGGGCTTCGCCATGAGGCCAAAGGCGAAGAGTACGAACACGCCCGTGTAGCGCAGCGGGCTCGGACGACGCGCATAGGCGAAGTACGCACCGATCGTGAGGAGGCCAAAGAAGGTGCTGAGCACGTCTTTGCGTTCGGCAATCCACGCCACCGACTCCACGTGGAGAGGGTGGACCGCGAAGAGCCCCGCCAGGAAAAAGCTATGCCCCCAGGCTCGTGTGGCAGATCCGAAGAGGGCGAAGAGCAAGAGCACATTCGCCACGTGGAGGGCGATATTCGTGCGGTGGAGGTACCTCGGATCTTGGCCGAAAAGCTCGACGTCGCTCATGAGCGAGACCCAAGTCAGGGGGTGCCAGTTCCAGGCCTGAAAGGTCGTAAAGGCCCAGCCCACGCCTTCCGCTGTGAGCCCGCGCTGCACGATCGGCACATCTCTCATGTAGAGAGCGTCGTCGTATTCCACGAAACCGAAATCGCAGGCCGGCGCAAAGACTGCGATCGTTGCGATGCTGAGAACCAGCGCCGCGATCGCCTGCCGCCAGGGCAGCGCAGGGCGTGGGATCGAGCCCCGGGATTCGGCAAGGCCGCTTGAGCTCAGAGAGGCCTCGTCTGAGTTGCGAGCCAAGGGCGGCTTCTCCCCCGATCACGGGACGAACCAATGTATCGAAGGGACGCCAGCCGGCCGAATGCCTGCGAGCGCGGCGGGGCCTTGAGGAGGCGCTTGCCAAGACCGGGACGCGCTTCTTGGTCGGACGAACGGCGAAGCTTCGGCATGGCACGTCGAACCGCCCCGTGCGTCCGGACGGCCGGGCCCGACTGCGCAGGAGCAGAGGGGACCGTGGAGAGGGGGGCCTTGCCTATTGAGTGTCGCTCGATTACTATTGAGCGGCACTCAAAAAGGGGCCATGGGAAGATGAGCCGGATCGTGAACCACGGGCTCGGGGTCGAGGAGATCGCTGGCCGGACCTCGCGGAAGGAAACGTGAGCCCCGCGGAGCGCAGCGCCGGCGCAAGAACCGGCCGGACCCGAACCCTGGCCGGTCGCCGCATCGCTGCGCGAACGCGGGACCCCGCCGACAAGCGAACGCGCATCATGGGTGCGGCGCGGCGTCTGTTCGCCGAGCGAGGCTTCGCGGCCACTTCCACGGCCGCGGTGGCGAGCCACGCGGGCGTGTCGGAAGGCCTCGTCTTCCACCATTTTGGCTCGAAGGCGGGGCTCCTCGAAGCGGTCGCTGCAGACTATGGCCGAGGTCTCGCGCAGGCCATGTTCGAGGCAGCGCCCCTTCCGGGCACGACGCCCTCGGCGACGGCCATGTTGCAGCGCGCGTTCAGCTACGTCCGCAAACATGGCGCGCTCGCGCGTCTGCTTGGCCTCTCCGCGGAGCCGAGCGAGAGTTCCGCAGCGCGTCGGGCGAGCCGCGCTGAGATTGTCGGCGCGCTGGCCCGGGGCTTTGAAGCCTGGTCCAAAAGTGGCGTCTTGCGTCCCTTGGATGCAGAGATCGTCGCCGAGCTTCTCTTCGCACTGGTGGAAGCGGCGCTCATGGAGTGTTTCGTTCGCGGTGACGGAAGCCGCGAGGAAGACTATCTGCGCGAGGCGGTGCGCTGCGTGGAAGGCGCCGTCCTCCCGTTCGCGAGTGACCCTTACCTGACGAGGAGCCCCTCATGAGTCGATCCTTTCCCGACGACCCGTTCCTGCGAGGCAACTATGCACCCTTCCCCCTGGAGGGGGAGATCCACGACTGTGTCGTCGAGGGCGAGCTGCCCCAGGAGCTCGACGGGACGCTCTACCGCAACGGGCCGAACCCCCAGTACGCTCCGCGGGGCCGCTACCACTGGTTCGACGGCGATGGCATGATCCACGCCTTCGCCATCCACGACGGGCGCGTTGCCTACCGCAACCGCTGGGTCCGCACCGCAAGGTTCTCCCTCGAGCGCGCGGCAGGGGAGGGGCTGTTCGGGGGGCTCGCCGACATGGCGAAGACCGACCCGCGGGCCGCCGCCACCTCGCCCAATGCGGCGAACACGAATATCGTGCTTCACGCGGGACGGCTCCTGGCGCTCTGGGAGGGGGGACTCCCGCACGCCCTCGATCCGCGCACGCTGGAGACAATCGGTCCCTTCGACTTCCGCGGACGGCTCGCCGGCGCGATGACGGCGCATCCGAAGATCGATCCGGAGACGGGCGAGATGCTGTTCTTCGGGTACGCCTTCGCGCCGCCTTTCCTGCGCTACCACGTGGTCGCGAAAGACGGAACGCTGGTGCGGAGCGAGGAGATCGAGGTTCCGGTGCCGACCATGATGCACGACTTCATCACCACGCGAGAGCACGTGATCTTCCTGATGTGTCCGGCGACGATTCGCCTCGAGAACATCGAGAAGACGGGCTCTCCCCTCGGCTGGGAGCCGGAGCTCGGGACGCGAATCGGTGTCATGCCGCGCAGCGGGGGAAGCAAGGACGTCGTTTGGTTCGAGGCGGACCCCTGCTACGTCTTCCACCCCATGAACGCCTACTCGGAAGGCGGACGGATCGTCGCAGACGTGTGCCGTTATCCCCGGGTCCCACTGTTTGAGGCGGGCGACGCTGCGAGCGGCATGGAAGATTTGAGGGCCAAGCTCACGCGCTGGACGCTCGATCTCGCGGGCGGAACGGTGAAAGAGGAGCCGCTTGACGATCTTTCCAGCGAGTTCCCGCGGCTCGACGAGCGGTGCTCGGGTCTCTCCTATCGCCACGGCTATGCCGGGGGAGTTGTTCCGGGACCGAAAAAAGTGTCAGGCTTTAACGCCATTGTGCACTACGACCTCGAGTCGGGTCGGCGTCGCAGCCATCTCGTTCCCGAGACCGACGCCGTAGGGGAGCCCATCTTTGTGCCGCGCGGCCCGGGCTCGCCCGAAGGGGAAGGGTTCCTGCTCGCCACGGTCTACCGGGGAGCGGAGTTGCGGAGCGATCTCGTGATTCTCGACGCGGAGAACGTGGAGGCTGCGCCGCTCGCGACGGTCAAGCTTCCTCACCGCGTGCCGTTCGGTTTCCACGGCAACTGGGGCCAGGGGATCTAACGCAGCGGACGAGCGAAGGGGGTCGCTCTCGCGGCGCAAGCCGTGCGAAGGACCGACGCTCGGGCAGATTCCCTAGGCCAGGAGGCCCGGGAGCTGGGGCAGGATTTGCTTCGCGACCTCGCTCGCGAAGCCCTCGGGATCCGTCAGCGACGCGAGAAGGAAGTGCCTCACGCCGGCGCCTGCAAAGGTACGCATCTGCTCCAAAGCGTCCTCTGGGCGGCCGAGCAAACAATACTTGCGCGCGGCGTCGTGGAAGGGGCGGTTGTAGACCCGGCTCAGCATGTCTCCGGCCCGTGCGACGGCACGCTCATAGCTTGTATCGAGCACCGTGAAAAGCAGCGCCCCGCTGCCGAAGCGCACGATCTCCCGCCGCCGGTCGCCGGCGTGCTTTGCGACGAGCTCGAGGTTTGCGCGGTAGCGCTCGGGCGACGTCATGGTCGAGACGTAGCCATCGCCCAGCACCCCCGCGCGCCGCATCGCCGCCGGCGAACGCCCACCGATCCAGAGTGGGGGGCCGCCGGGCTGCACGGGTTTCGGTGCGGGAGAGATTGGACCGAAGCGGTAGTGCTTTCCCTCGTGGGCGACGCGCTCCTCCGTCCAAAGCCGCCTGAGTAGCGGGATCGCCTCGTCCATCCGCGCACCCCGCTCCCGGACGGGAACCCCGGAGGCCTCGAACTCCGGCGGATACTCCCCCCCAACGCCAATGCCGAAGATGAGTCGCCCCCCTGAGAGGAGGTCTGCCGTAGCGGCTGCCTTGGCCGCGAGTGTCGGATGGCGCAACGGGAGTAAGTAAACGCCGGTTCCCAGCAGGACGCGCTCGGTCGCCCCCGCCAGAAAGGACACGAGCGAGAGGGATTCCAGGAGCGGGACGTGGAAGGCGATGTGGTCTCCGACCCAAAGCGAGTCAAACCCGAGCGTCTCCGCCTCTCGCGCCTGATGGAGCGCGGCATCGCGCGAGAGTCCGCCGAGGACGAGCCCACAGCGCACGCGGGGATCGAGGGGCAGGGCGTCGGTCATGCGGGTCTCCTCCGGCTCTAGGCAGCCTAGCCAAGTCCGACCTTCCGTCGCCCGTTCTTGGGCACTGCTAGAGTCCGGAGGCCCTCCGCGAGGAGTTCCCGATGAAGTTCACCTGGTTCAACCTCATGCCCTGGCCCTTCCTGCCGGATGACTTTCGCCAGAGGCATCGCTCGGTCTGGGTCGACATTCCGAACACACTGTATGACCCACGGCGGGGCCACTTCGTATACCACCAATATATGGACCAGCTCGAGTACGCCGATCGACTGGGCTTCGACGGGATCGGCGTGAACGAACACCACCAGAATGGCTACGGCCTGATGCCGTCGCCCAACCTGATTGCGGCCGGCCTCGCGCGCCGCACCTCGCGCGCCGCGATCGCGGTGATTGGCAACTCGATCGCGCTCTACAACCCACCCATTCGCGTGGCCGAGGAGTTCGCGATGCTCGACGTGATCTCCGGCGGGCGGCTGCTGGCGGGCTTTCCGGTGGGGACGTCCATGGACACCAACTACTGCTACGGCCAGATCCCCGCGCTGACACGGGACAAGTATGCCGAGGCGCACGAGCTCATCATGCGCGCCTGGACCGAGGACGAGGTCTTCGCCTTCGACGGCAAATACAACCAGCTCCGCTACGTGAACTGTTGGCCCAAACCGATCCAGAAGCCCCATCCCCCGATCTATATCCCGGGCGGGGGCTCGATCGAGACCTGGGACTTTTGCCTCGACCATGACTACAACTACTCCTACCTCTCCTTCGGGGGCTATCTCCGCGGCCGGGCGCTGCTCCAAGGCTACTGGGACCGGGTCGCGGCGCGTGGGAAGGACGAGTCGCCCTACCGCGCCGCCTTCGCCCAGATCATCGCGGTGGCCGACACCGACGCCGACGCCGAAAAGCTCTACGCCGAGCACATCCTGTACTTCTTCAACCGCTGCCTCCACGTCTACCCCGGTTTCGCGGACGCCCCGGGCTACCGCACCGTGAAGACCATCCAGTCCGGCGCGCTCTCGCAGTTGACCGAAGACATGCAGAGGGTGTTCACGAAGCTCACCTGGAAGGATCTGGTCGAAGGCGGCTACATCATCGCGGGAAGTCCGGAGACCGTGCGCCAGCGGATGGAGGAGATGATTCGGGGCCTGCGCATCGGTCACGTGTTCTGTCTCTTCCACAACGGCAACATGCCCGACGAGAAGACCCGTCACTCGACGAGACTCTTCGCCGAACGCGTCATGCCCCACCTAAGAGACCTCTGGCCGGAGTGGAAGGGGGACGACCGGTGGTGGTGCAAGCCCATGGAGGAGCGGCTTCGGCCCGAGGCTTCTCTTGGAGGCGGCACCCCCTCATGAACTTCCGCTGGATCGAGACCGCGCGGGGCGCCAAGGTGCGGGTGTTTGAGGGCGGCCGGGGCACGCCCCTCCTCTTCTTGCACGGCGCCGGCGGCCTTCTCGCGGAGAACCCCTTTCTCGAGCAACTCGCACAGCGCTACCACGTCCTCTCGCCGGAGCTCCCGGGCTACGGCGAATCGACAGGCGAGACGCTGCTCGAAGACATGCTCGACTTCGCGCTCCACGGCTGGGACGTGGCGGAGGCCCTTCAGCTCGAGAAACCGCACGTCGTCGGCCACTCCATGGGCGGCATGATCGCGGCGGAGATGGCGTGTCTTGCGCCCCGCGACCTTGGCAAGCTCGTGCTCGCCGCTCCCTTGGGTCTGTGGATTCCCGCGGCGCCGGTTCCCGACCTCTTTGCGCTACTCCCCCACGAGGCCGCGCAGGTGCTCTTCCACGAGCCCGCGCGAGGCACAGCGCTCCTGACCGGCGGCCTCGACTTCCGGAATCTCGAGGCGCTAAGAGACTTCTACATCGGCAATGTGAAGCGGCTCGGCATGGCGGGGAAGATCCTCTTCCCGATCCCAAACCGCCGACTCGCAAAACGCCTCTACCGACTCCGCGCCGAGACCCTGCTCGTTGTCGGCCGCAGCGACCGCCTTGTGCCCGCGGCCTACGTCACGCGCTGGCAGGAGCTGATACCTCGCGCGCAGCTCGCGTGGCTCGACGCAGCGGGCCACATGCTGCCCTACGAGGAGCCGGAGGCCTTCGTTGGTGCGGTCTCCCATTTCCTTGGCTGACGTGGCGGCTCGAATCGAGCCCGAGCGCGCCGAGGTACCGCGTTCTGAGCGGGTCCCGCTCTGGCTCAAGCTCACCTATGGCGCGCCGAGCTTTGCCGGCGCCGCCATGACGATTCCCATCGCCATTCACATGACGAAGTTCTACTCCGACGTGGTGCTCGTGCCCCTCGGTTTCCTCGGCATCGCGATCGCCGTGGCTCGGGCGCTCGATGCCATCAGCGACCCCTTGGTGGGCTACTTCTCCGACCGCACCCGCACGCGCTGGGGCCGGCGCCGCCCTTACATGCTGCTGGCGGCCCCGGTCTGCGCGGTCTTCTTCTATTTGCTCTTTACGCCGCCGGCGCAGCTCGGTGGGCGCGATGCGGTTCTGTGGTTCGCCGCCACCTTCATTCTCTACTCGCTCGCCCACACCACCTACGTGATTCCCCACTACGCACTCGGGCCTGAGCTCACGCTCGACTACAACGAGCGCTCGACTCTCTTCGGTGTGC
>DAIOWK010000139.1:0-8515 GCA_036758525.1 Myxococcota bacterium | reverse complement strand
CATGCGCTTTTACGAGTACGAGTCGAAGGCCCTCTTCGCCCGCCATGGCCTTCCCTTGAGCAAGAGCGGGCTCGCCCACTCCCGGGAAGACGCCCGCCGGATCGCTCGCGAGATCACCGGGCCTACGGTGCTGAAGAGCCAAGTGCTCTCCGGCGGGCGGATGAAAGCGGGCGCCGTGAAATTCGCGCAAACCCCCGACGAGGCCGCTCAGCATTACGACGCGATCGTGCCGATCGTGGTGAACGGCCAGAAATGCCGCGCGGTCCTGGTGGAGGAGAAGAGCCAGGTCGACCAGGAATACTACGCGGGCGTGACCTGGGACGGCCGCCGGAAGCTCCCCGTGGTGATCTTTAGCGATATGGGCGGAATCGAGATTGAGCAGGTGGCAGAGAAGCATCCCGACCACGTCTCCCAGACCCACGTGTCCACCCTTCTCCCGCTGCTGCCGCACATTGCCAAGGAGGCGGTGGCAAAGACGGGGGTCACGGGCTCCGAGCTCACGCGCCTGGCACCCATCGTCTCCAAGCTGATCGAGATCTTCTTCCAATACGATCTCACCCTCGCCGAGATCAACCCCTTGGCGAAGCTTGGCGACGGCCGCTTCGTCGTACTCGATGGTCACGTAGAGCTCGAGGGCGACGCGAGGCACAAGCACGAGAAGCTTCTCGCGGAGCTCGGGATCCGCCCCGAGGAGACACGCCAGGCGCGCCCCCCTACCGACTTTGAAATCCGCGGCGCCCAGGTCGATGCCAGCGATCACCGTGGCGTCGCTGGCAACGTGGTCGAGTTCGACGGGAACCTGGGCCTCGTGATCGGCGCAGGCGGCGGTTCGCTGACACTCTTCGATGCGGTTCGCAAGCATGGCGGCCGCCCTGCGAACTACTGCGAGATCGGTGGCAATCCCTCCGTCAAGAAGGCGTGTGCACTCACCAAGCTTGTGCTCTCGAAGCCCGGTGTCGAAAAGATCGCTGTCATGATGAATGTCGTCTCCAACACCCGCGTGGACATCGTGGCGCGAGGGGTGGTGAAGGGCTGTGTGGAATCCGGTCGGGATCCCGCGAAGACCATCGCGATCTTCCGCATCCCCGGCGCCTGGGAGCAGGAAGGCTTCAAGATCTTGAAGAAGTACGGCGTCGAGTACTGCGATCGGACGGTTTCGATGTATGAGGCGGCGGGCCGCGCCGTCGCGAAGATGAAGGCCTAGGAATGTCGATTCTGATCCACAAGGATACGACGGTCATCATCCAGGGCATTACCGGCCGCGAGGCCGTGAACATGACGCGCGAGGGCTTGAACTACGGAACCAAGATCGTGGGTGGAGTGACCCCAGGGCGTGCGGGTCGGGACGTCTATGGCGTTCCCGTCTACGACTGCGTGCGGGACATCACCTCGAAGACGCGTGTGGACGGCTCGATCGTGACGGTGCCTGCAGCGTTTACGCGCGATGCGGTGTTCGAGGCGATCGAGAATGGCATCCGGCTCGTGGTGATCGTGACCGAGCGCATCCCCCGCGGTGAGGTCGCGCAGATGGTCGAGCTCGCGCGCTTGCGCGGCGCGCGCATCATCGGTCCGAACTGCCTCGGCATTCTATCGCCCGATGAAGCCAAGATGGGCGGCCTGGGCGGCCCGGCCGCCGATGCGCGCAAGGCATTCACCAAGGGGCCGATCGGCGTCATGTCGCGCTCGGGCGGGATGACGACCGAGATCTGCAACACACTCAGCGCGGCGGGCCTGGGCCAATCGACGGCGGTCTCGATCGGCGGCGACGCCATCATCGGCTCGAGCTACGCGGAGCTCATGCCGCTTTTCGAGGCAGACGCGGAAACCAAGGCCATCGCGATCTACTCTGAACCCGGTGGCCGGATGGAAGCAGAGCTCGCCGACTGGGTCCGTGAGCACAAGTCGCGCCTCCCGATTGTGGCGTTCATGGCCGGCCGATTCATGGACGAGATGCCGGGCATGCGCTTCGGCCACGCCGGGACGATCGTAGAGGGGAAGGCCGATACCACCGCCGACAAGATCGAGCGCATGCGCGCCGCCCGCATTGCAGTCGCCGAGCGGATCGAGGAGATCCCGGCACTGATCCGGCAGCAGCTCACGCAGCGAGGGGTCCTTTAGTGCCGGGAATGTTCATCGATGTAACGGTCGATCCCAAGTCGGCTGCCGATCCGGCGCTCGTGAAGAAGCTTGTGGAGGTCTGTCCCGTGAACATCTTTGCGGCGAATCAGGGGGGCGGCCTGCGCATCGTCGGCGAAAACCTAGACGAGTGCGTGCTGTGTGATCTCTGCGTGCAGGCTGCGCCGCCGGGCAGCGTCCGGGTGATCAAGCTCTACGAGAGCCCCGCCGACTGAGGAGGACCGCCTTGCGCAACCCCCGCTCGTTTCTCAAGCCCCTTGTGATTGGCGCGCCCGCGCCGCTCCCCGAAATCCCCTTCAAGCCGTCGCGGATGATCCATTTCTTCGATCCCAGCAACGAGAAGATGGCGGCGAAGCTGCCTGAGATCGCTGGCAAGACGGACGTACTCCTTGGGAATCTCGAAGACGCGATTCCCGCCGACCGCAAAGAGGCCGCCCGCGAGGGCTTGGTCAAGATCGGGCGAACGGTGAATCTCGGCGAGACCGCACTCTGGACCCGGGTGAATAGCCTCGACAGCCCGTGGTTCCTCGACGATGTGTTGCGCCTCGTGGGCGAGATCGGCGACAAGCTCGAAGTGATGATGATCCCGAAGGTGGAGGGGCCGTGGGACATCCACTTCGTCGATCGCCTCCTCTCCCAGCTCGAGGCGAAGCACGCGCTCGCCAGACCGATCCTGGTCCATGCGATTCTGGAGACGGGTCTCGGTGTCACGAATGTCGAGGACATCGCGACTGCCAGCCCGCGCATGCAGGGCATGAGCTTCGGTCCCGCCGATCTCGCTGCGTCGCGGCGCATGAAGACGACGCGGGTCGGAGGCGGACATCCCGGCTATCGTGTGATCTCCGACCCCGACCGGGAGCACCCGGAGGCCCCGCGAGCGAGCGCGCAGCAGGATCTCTGGCATTACTCCATCGGACGGATGGTGGATGCGTGCACAGGAGCCGGCATCCTCCCCTACTACGGTCCCTTCGGCGACATCTCCGATCCTCTGGGCTGCGAGGCGCAGTTTCGCGCCTCCTTCCTCATGGGCTGCGTCGGTGCCTGGTCGCTCCATCCGAGTCAGCTCGAGATCGCAAAGAAGGTCTTCAGCCCCGATCCTGCCGAGGTAGCATTCGCGCGGCGCGTGCTCGAAGCCATGCCGGACGGCCGCGGTGTCCTCATGCTCGATGGCAAGATGCAGGACGACGCCACCTGGAAGCAGTGCAAGGTGATGGTCTCGCTCGCTCAAATGCTGGCCAAGAAGGATCCTGAGCTCGCGAAAGCGTACGGCTTCTAGACTGCGACGCGTGGGGTGGCGCCCGCCGCGAAGGCTTCCGGCGCACCCTTTGGCTAGCGGACCGTCACCTCGACGCGCCGGTTATTCCTGCGCCCGGCGGAGTTCTCATTCGAAGCCGCAGGGAACTGCGTGGAGAAGGACTGCGTCACGATCCGGGAGCTATCAATCCCCTTTGCTTCGAGATACTTCTCGACGGCGTCCGCGCGATCTCTGGAGAGCTGCTGGTTCGTGGCCTCCGCGCCCGTGCTGTCGGCGAAGCCGTTCACCTCGATCAGCGCTTTTGGGAAGGGCTCCATCTGCTTCACGAACCAGTCGAGCTCGCCCTGGTCCCTGGGCCGAAGCTCGGCGCTCCCCACGTCGAAGTACGCGACCGCCGCGTACTTCTGCGCCTCCGCGTGGGCGGCGCGCTCCTGCTCGGTCTCGACCTTCTGCTGGGTCTCCAGTCGCTGAGTTTCACGGTCGTAGGTGCGCTGGTAGGCGGACGGACAGCCCGTGGCTCCCGCTGCGACACCGGCCAGCGCGAGCGCCGCCAGGCCCGGGCATCGCAGCGTCACTTCTTCACCTTCTCGTACATATTCACGACCTCATCCAGCTCGAGCACGCCGTCCTTGTTCGTATCGGCTTCGTCGAACAGGGCGTCGCGCGACCACAAGAACTCCGAGAGCGAAATGCGTCCGTCTCCGTTGCGATCCACCTGCTTAAAGTCCTGGGAATAGACAACCCCCTGTTCCAGTTCCTCAGGGCTTAGGTATCCGTCCTTGTTGACGTCGGCTGCGTAGAAGACCTCGACCGTACGATCGATGAACTCGGCACGATCGATCACGCCGTCGCCATTCGTGTCGGCTTGGGCAAATGCGGCCCTGACGTCGTAGTTGGGCTTCTCCGCGCTGCGTCCGGCGGGTGCTGCAAGGGCAAGGATCGCGAGTGCTAGGAGCGGGAGAATGGGTCGCATGGCGAGGACTCCTTCGACACCGGGGACGGCGTTGCGCACCGCGACCCGGCTTAGCTCTCGATTTTCCACGAGCCGTCGGCTTGCCGGCATGCGGTGCCGTAGGTCTGGTGGGGCTCGCCGCCGATCTTGATGGTCTGCTCGTATTGCCGGCAGTATTGGCCGTTGGCGAGCTGGTAGGTCTTGGTCGGCGTAATAGAGCCCGAGTTCCCGGTGTCGGGATTGCTCCAGACCGACGCCTGGCCAGCCCGGTTGCTCTCGAATGCCTGCGCCGCGGCCTCTGCCGCCATGCGTTTGTCGCGGGCATCGAGACGGTTCCCGATGTAGCCGCCAAGCAGACCGCCGAGGAGTGCTCCGCCGACGATCCAGCCCGCACCTCCGCCCGCGGCCGCGGCGATGAGCCCGCCCGCGGCTGCGCCACCCACGCTACCCAGCACCGCCTTCGGGTTGTCCTGGATCTTCTGCCCGAGCTCCGCACAGCCGGTCGAGAGAAAGACGAGCAACACGACGGGCGCGAGTTTCCGCAGGGTGGTGCTTCCCATGAGACTCCTTCAGGGTCGTCGCGCGGAGGGGGCACCTCCAACGCTGCGCGCGGGGTCAAGCGATCGGCGGCCTACACGCCAACAGGCACTTCACCTTACGACAGGGAGGTGCACAGCGCTCTACGCCCGCGCGTCGCAAGGGAGGCGCAGCCTTGGCGCCGCCCCTGCGAAGTCGCCTGCGCTGCGGACGAGCGAGGGGGAGGCCCCCTTGCGGCCCAGGCGGACCCGAGGGCGGCCCCGCGTCGAAGTCGCGCCAGCCACGGAGCACCCAGATGGCGACGCGCAGCGCCGCAAACGTTAGGAAAAGCTCACCCCCGAACAGAATGAAGAGCGGCACGGCCGCCTCCCAAGCGAGCCAGGCGTCGCGCCGGCCGGGGCCGGCGCCGTCGATCCACACCCTATCATGCCGCGAGAGAATGCTTGACCCCGGACGCCAATCCGCGCAGGCTCAGGCCCAAACGAGCCGGCATGGTGGGTGCTGAAGCTCTTAGAGGTGGACCGATGCCCGCTCAGGCCTTTCTTTGTCTCCGGACCAGCTGCATGGCTCTCGCTGGTTCGCTCCTTCTGCTCTCAGCGTCTGCCTTCGCAACGTCGCCGCCGCGCCCGGCGGAACCCCTTTATCCAAGCGATCGGTGCGTGGCCCGCAAGCTCGCGGCTACGGCCGACGCGTGCCAGGACCTGATCCTCGCCCAAGGGGAGAATGATCCTCGCAAGCTCGCCCGGCGTGTGGCCGACGTGAACACCGACCTTGCGCAGGTCTGGCAGAAGGCGGAAGCCGATTCGTTGGCCGCAGGCGTCGATTGCCAGCAGACCACGGTGACCAGCGCCGAGATGGCCACCCTGCTCGAGGACGGCGCCCAAGGCCTCGCGGCTTCCCTCGGAGCCGAGAGTCACGAGCGCTGGGAGGAGCTGCGCCAGCTAAATGCTGTCGGGCAAGCCTGCTTTGGACTCATCCTCGCGGAGAGCCACCATCTCTTGGATCGCTTCAAGGAGCGGAATACCCGCGAGCTCGAGCGCAACCGGCGACGGGCGCTTCGCGCGCTCGACCACGCCTTCGACAAGGACGATACCTCCCTCGAATCGGTTCGAAGCGGCGTGAAGACGCTTGCCCAAGACGCCATCGATGCCGCGATCGTGTCGCCCAATGTTTCCACGAGCTGGACCATGGTGAGCCCGGACGCGCAGGTCCCCTACCTCGGCCAGGTCCTCGAGCCGATCTGCTCGGGAGGCACGCCTTGGGTCTATTTCGTGAAGCGCGGGACGGTGAACAAACTCATCGTCTACTACCAAGGGGGCGGAGCCTGCTGGGACTATCTCACCTGTGGTGTCGTTAAGCCCTTCAAGCAAACCGCAGGCCCCGGCGACAATCCCAGCCTTCAATCCACTGGTTTTGCCGACGAATCAAACCCCGAGAACCCTTTCCGGGACTGGAATCAGGTCTTCGTCCCCTACTGCACCGGGGACGTTCACTGGGGTGACAATACTGTGGTGTATAGCTCTGGGAGCGCGAGCGTCACCATCCAGCACAAGGGCTTCGTGAACGCCGAGGTCGCGGAAAAGTTTTCGCGCGAGCATTTCGTGGATCCCGACGAGGTGTTCGTGACCGGGTCGAGCGCCGGGGCCTACGGCGCCATCCTAAACTCCGTCTATTTCGAGGAGCGTGTCTACCCCGCGTCGAGGTTTGCCACGCTCGGCGACGCGGGCAATGGAATCATCACCCAGGACTTCCTGGCGAACGACTTCGGAGAGTGGGGAGTCGCAGCCACCTTGCCGAGCTGGATCCCGGAGCTCTCAAAGCCCCTGGCAGAGCTCAACGCAGACCTGCTGTGGTCGGCCCCAGCGCTTTTCTATCCCGAGAACCGCTTCGCGAACTACGCAAGCGCGTACGACGGTGGACTCGGCGGCCAAACCGGCTTCTACAACATCATGCTGAACCCCGGGAATGTCGGAGCGTGGCTCAACTGGTGGAACGCTACCTGCGCTTGGCATGACGCCATGGAGCAGCAGACCCAAGCCGCGGCGGCGGCCGCTCCGAACTACCGCTACTACATCGGTACCGGCTCGATGCACACGATGTGGGGAAGCAACAAGGTGTATACGGACACCTCGGGCGGCGTACCCCTTCTTGTCGACTGGGTGACGGCGATGCGCGACGGAACGAGCGCCTGGACGAACGTGCAGTGCACGGACTGCGGGGTCCTCTTGCCGCCCGATCCGCGCCCCGTCCCCGCGCAGCCGCCTTTCACGCCCGAGGGAACGGTGGTCTGCCCGGTGACCCCGGGTCCCTGACCGCGCAAGCGTCGAAAGACCGGTTCGCCCCGGCGCGCTGAGGACAGCGCGCCGGGCCAGCTTGGCGCTGGAGAACCTTAGGGCGCTTTGGTTCCGCGAGCGTCCAAGGTTCCGGGAGCGTCCAGGATGGGCTCCCCATAAAACTCGAAGACCTCGCGAAGGGTCGAGACTTGGCCCCTGCGCGCTTTCGAGACGATTGCGTCGGCGGCGCTCGCCAGACCCGGGGTCACGACGAGGACCTCCGACCCGCGTCGCCTGAGCGTGGGCGGGACGGCGTAGCCGGCGCGGGTGGACAGGCTCGCAGTGACGTTCCAATAGGCCGCCTCGAACTCGCTCGCATCCTGCTCGCTGTCCCAGAGTGTGAGCCACACGAACTCGCGCCGTCCGTCGCAACGCGCCACGAGGTAGCGATCGCCATTCCAGCCTTCCCAGGCTGTGGGATCGGGAGGCATCTCGCGCGGAGCCAGATCCTTGAGCATGACCGAGAGCGCGAACTCCCCCACCCCATTCTCGTGGACAAACGTGCAACCTGCGGGAAGGAGGTCGTGTCCGGCCGCCAGGTCGAGGGCCACAAAGGGCTCGTGGCGACGTTCGGGATGGAGAACCTGCTCGGTCGAGATCGGCGGATCGTCGAGCAGCGCTCCCCCCTCGCGATAGGAGAGGGCGTAGCCCCACGCGTAGGGGAAATAGAGGCCTTCCCGGAGCAGCGCCGGAGCGCCTGCCAGGGCTCCCTCCGCCCGCCCGCTCGCGTCGCGCTCGATGTCCTCCCGGAAGACGGTGGGATCCGACGGCGGAATCGGCGGGTCGGGGACCGCGAAACTGAAGAACGTCGCATCGCCTTCGATGGTGGCCTCGAGCGCACTCTCGACATCGTCCTGGTTCTTGAAAAAGCGGTCGTGCTCCACGAGATCGGGATGATTCTGATGCTGGAGAGCGTGGATCAGCTCATGCCCGATGACGATCTCTCGGACGGTATCGCTTGGCATGAAGAAGGAGAGCACTCGCGCCCAGAATGGGATGCTCGCGTCGCGGACGATGTAAAGCACCCGGTCCTGGGGAACGTAGAATCCAATCACCTCTTCTTTTGCAACCGCGAGGTACTCGTCGACCAGGCTCGGCCCGTCGGGCCAGAGACCGATGGCAACGAGGGCATCCTGGTAGGCCACAATCTCGTCTTGGCTAAGGCCCGCCTCGAGGGTTGCCCGGAGAACGGCGGGAACGTTTGCTTGGTCGATCACGCGTGCGGGCACCGGCTCGTGCAGGGGAAGCCCGCGCACCGCGACCGTGCGCGCGACGAGCTTTTGGTACGCGGTCGGCTGAACC
>DAIOWK010000138.1:0-8525 GCA_036758525.1 Myxococcota bacterium | reverse complement strand
AGGACCTCTGGGGGAAACCAGGTGTCCCCGTCTACGAGCCCCTCGGCCACATCCCTTTGCTCGTGTGGTGGCCTGGCGTTCCGGCGGGCATCTGCCGGGCTCTTACCACGAGCGTCGACCTCCACGCCACGCTCGCGGAACTTTTCGGTGTCGCTACGAGCCCGCACAGCCACGGCCGCTCTCTCGTACCGTTGCTACGGGGCGAGGTTCGGCAGGTGCGGGAGTGGGTGCTCGCCGGAATCTATGGTCGGCAAGTGCACCTGGTGGAAGAAGACCTGAAGTACGTGCGAGGACCAGCGGGGGACAACGCACCGCTCAGCCTCTGGTCAAACCGCTGGTCCACGATGCCGGTCTTGGGCATGCCCGAGCTTCGCCTCCCTCCACCCGACGAACGGGCCTTCCTCGATCGGATGCCGGGGTCGCGGATTCCCGTCATCCGGCAGCCCTTCGCCAAGGGCGATCCGCTGCCTTATTGGAGCCTGGGCGTGCCGCCCGGGAACCTGCTGTTTGACCTGGCCAACGATCCCACCGAAGATCAAAACCTGGCTCAATCGGCGCGCGAGAAGGAGGTGGCCGAGAGACTGCGCGCGGCGTTGGTCGAGATTGAGGCGCCGCAGGATCAGCTCGAGAGGCTGGGCTTGCGCTAGGCACAAAGGCCGGACCCGCCCGCCCTGGACAAACCCGCGCATCCTCCGGATAATGCGTTTTGAAACATGTTCCATTTTTGACAGGCTTCCAAGAGGGAGGGGCACGCCATGGCCCGACCCGCCTTCACGCTCTTCGACGGGGACAACCACTACTACGAACCCCGAGACGCCTTCACGCGCTTTCTCGAACCCCGCTATCGCGACAAGGCGGTGCGGGTCCTGCGGCGCGCAGACGGGGGGGAAGAGATCCGGATCGGCGACCGCGCATTCACCTTTCTGGCCGACATGGAACTCAACTTCGACACCACCCTTCGCCCCGGATCCCTGCGAGAGTTCCTGCGTACGCTGACTCACGAGAGCCCTGTCGACGCAGACGAGGTGCACATTCCGGTAGACCCCGCCTTTGTGAAGCGCGATGCCCGGCTTGCCCTCATGGACAAGCAGGGCGTCGAGTCGATCTTCTTGTTTCCGACGCTCGGCGTGTGCGTGGAGCACTTCATGAAGCAGGACGCCGAGCAGACCTACGCCAACCTACGCGCGTTCAATCGCTGGCTCGATGAAGAATGGGGCTTCAATCACTGCGGACGGATCCTGGCCTCGCCGATCGTTTCGTTGCTCGATCCGGTAGAAGCCGTGAAGGACCTCGAGTGGGCCCTCGGGCGGGACGCGCGCCTCGTGAATATCCGAGTGGGCCCCGCGCATGGAAGATCCCCTGCCGATCCCGTGTTTGATGCCTTCTGGGCGCGCGTCAACGAAGCACGCATCACGATCGCCTACCACGTCGGCGAGTCGGGCTACAACGAGATGATGTCCGTGCACTGGGGCGAGGCGCCGAATCCCTCCTCCCACAGCCAGTCGGCGTTCCAATGGACCAACTTCTACGGCGACCGGCCGATCATGGACACGATCTCCGCCCTCATTCTGCACAACCTCTTCGGGCGTTTTCCGAATGTGCGCATCGTCTCGGTCGAAAACGGCTCGCTCTGGGTGCCCTACCTGCTCAAGGTGATGGACAAGATGAAGGGTATGGGTCGCAACGGTCCCTGGCTTGGCGGGCGCGTGCATGGACGGCCGAGCGAGATCTTTAAGCAGCACGTCTACGTGAATCCCTATCACGAGGAGAACCACGTCGCTCTTGCGGAGCTGATCGGCGTGGACCATGTGATCTACGGCTCCGACTATCCCCATCCGGAGTGCGTGCCTCACCCCGAGGAGTGGCTCCAGGACATCCAGGGCAAGTTCGCACCGGACGACCTGCGCCGGGTGATGCGCGACAACGCGCGCGGCCTCGCCAACCTCCCGGTCTAGAAGGAAGCCCTGGCGATGGACCACCCGGAGCGCGAGTTCGAAGACAAGGTAGTGCTCGTGACGGGCGGCGGCGGAGGCTGCATCGGCGGTCCCACGGCCTTGCGCTTCGCGCAGGAGGGGGCACTCGTCGCGATCTGCGACATGCACGAGCGGCGTCTTCGAGAGTGGTCGGAGCGCATCCGCAAGGAGACCTCCGCCCGTGTGCTCGATTTCCACCTCGACATCGCCGACCGGCAAAAGGTCGACGCCATGATCGCGGAGACGGCGCGCGGGCTTGGCCCAGTCGATATCCTGATCTGTAACGCGGCGGAAAACAAACTTGGCCACATGGTCGACTACGATCCGGCGGATTGGGACCGGACAATTGAGGTCTCGCTCAGTGCGAACTTCTACCTCTCCCGCAAGGTGCTCCCCGCGATGGTGGAGCGCAGGGGCGGCGGGATCATCCATATTGGATCGATCGCAGCATGGGTTGGCGACCCGAACCCCGATCGGGGCGAGCCTGCCTACGCCGCGTCGAAGGCCGCGCTCCTCGCTTTGACACGCAACATCGCCCACGAGGTTGGGCCCTTTGACGTGCGCTGCAACGCGATCGCGCTGGGTCTGATTTGGTCGCGCTTCGTAGAGAAGTTTGACGCGCAGTTCCGCCCGCTCATCGAGAAAACCCCGCTGCGGCGCTACGGACAGACCGCCGACGTCATCGAGTGCATCTTGTTTCTCGCCTCGGACCGCCGCTCGGGATTCATCACGGGGGAATCGGTCAACGTGAGCGGCGGCTTCTACATGCGGCCCTAGGCGGGGCCAGGCATGACCCGCCCTCCTGCCCTCGACCGCTCGACCGGTCTCATCGAATCGGGGATCCGCCCCGAGATCCCCGGTGCTCCGCAGACGATCGCCGAGGTGCTGAGCCGGGTCACGCAGGCAGATCCCGGACGCGAGGCGCTCGTCGGCCGGCATGGCCGCTACACCTACGCGGAGCTCGATCGCGCCGCGGACCGCGCGGCGTGCGCACTTTCGGCCCTCGGGGTGACGCCCGGCGTGAGAGTCGCGGCGTCGCTTCCGAACGACACGGAGATCGTCGTGGCCTTTCTGGCCACACAGCGCCTTGGGGCCGTCTGGGTGGGCATCAACCGTCCCCTCGCACCCCCGGAGAAGGTCTACATGCTGGCCGACTGCCAAGCGGCAGTCTTCCTCGGAGACGAGACACAAGCGGCCCAGATCGCCGCGCGGCGGAGCGAGCTGCCCGCCCTTCACCAAGTCGTACGCGCCGACCCGGGAGGCGTTTCGGCGAGCGCACTCGGCCCGGGGGAACTCTCCTGGCACATCCTCCTCGAGAGCGCGTCAACCGCGCGCCCGCCCGCTCCACGTCTTGACCCGTTTGCGCCGGCCGCGATCGCCTACACCGGCGGGACGACGGGATTCCCGAAGGGTGCCGTCCATAGCCAACACAACCTGCTCGTGCCCGGAGCGGTGGCGCGTGCCGAAGCTTGGTTCGGCCCCGAAGAGCGCATGGGCGTGCTGCTTCCCCTCACGATCCTGAATCTCATCGTGCTTGTTCCGCTCACCGCTTTTCAGATCGGAAGCGTATGCGTGGCGATGGATCGCATCGACCCACTGGGAGTTGCCGAGTGGGTGCGGCAGGAACGAATCGCAACCTTCCACGCCGTGCCGGCCATCTTGCACGATCTCCTTACGCACCCGGACGTCAAGCCGCAGGACCTCGGATCGTTGACCCGTCCCGAGGTCGGGGGTGCCGACTGCCCCGACGCCTTCCGCAGGCTCTACCGCGAGCGCTTCGGACGGGATGTGTCCATCGGCTATGGCATGACAGAAGCGCCGACCGCCGTCACCCGGGCCCTCCCCGGGTCGCCCAATCTCCCCGGAATCTGTGGCAAGCCGCTGCCCTGGATCGAGATCCGGATCCTGGACGAGGAGGGGAGAGAGCTCAAACCGGGCGAGATCGGCGAGATTTGCGTGGCCCCGGCGCGGTCGGGTCCCTTCGCCAGGGTGTACACCCCAATGCTCGGCTATTGGAACAAGCCACAGGAGACTGCCGAGGCACTGCGCGACGGGGTCTACCGTACGGGTGACCTCGGCACGCTCGATCGCGAGGGCACGCTCTTCATTCGTGGCCGCAAGAAGGAGCTGATTCTGCGCGGCGGTGCGAACGTCTACCCTGCGGAAATCGAGCGCGTCCTGCACTCCGATCCTCGGGTGCGGGCGTGCGCCGTCGTGGGCAAGCCCGATCCGCGGCTCGGTGAGCGCGTGGTGGCGTTCGTCGAACTCGTACCGGGAGCGGAGGCATCGCCGGATGCCCTGCGCGCACGCTGCGCCGAAGAGCTCGCGCGCTACAAGGTGCCTGAGGAGTTCCGATTCGTGACGGCGATGCCACGCACACCGATGGGCAAGATTCGAAAGCCAGAACTGCGCGCCTGGCTCGAAGGCAGTGGGGAGGACTGATGGCCGTCCTGCGGGTCGGACACCTTGGGATCTGCGTATCCAACCTCGAGCGCTCAGTCCGCTTCTACCGGGACCTCTGCGGCTTTCGGCCGCTTACCGAGGTCCATGTAAAGGGTGAAGAATCGGATCGCCTTTTGCGTTTGCGAGGCGTCGACCAGCGCACTGTTTTTCTCGAGCGCGACGGTCTGCGCCTCGCGCTCTTCGCGTTCCTGGCGCCGCCGCCTTTAGGCGGCGGCGAGCCTCGGGCCATGAATCAGCTCGGCATGGCGGCGCTCATGCTGCGGGTCGATGACCTCGATGCGTCTCTCGAGCGCTTCCGATCCGCGGGTACACGTGTCTTGGACGACACCTACGTCCACCACCCCGACTATGGTTCGAAGCTCGTCTTCGTCTGCGATCCGGACGGAACGCTGATCGAATTGATCGAGATCCCCGGGGATCCCTACACACCATTCGGTCAGCCCTACCGCGAATCTTGAGGAGGACTACGGATGCTCGTCTTCGAGAAGTTTCTGATCGGCGGCCGCTGGGTCGCGCCCCACGGCGCTGGGTGGTTCGACGTGCACGATGCCTCGACGGAGGAGGTGGTGGGCCGTGTCCCGGCAGGCGATGACGTCGACGCCGATCATGCGGCTCGCGCGGCGCGAGGGGCCTTCGAGCGCTGGGCCTTGGCGAAGCCGAAGGACCGTGCGGAGGCGCTGCGCTCCATCGCGGACGGTGTGCTTGCCCGGCGCAAGGACCTGGTCGAGGTGATCATCAGCGAGCTCGGAGCGCCCCGGCCGATGACCGAGCAGTTCATGGTCGACTTCCCCGTTTCGACCATCCGCTTCTACGCGGATCTGCTCGGTGAGTATTCGTTCGAGGAGAGGATCGGCAACTCCCTCGTGATCAAGGAAGCAGTCGGCGTGGTCGCAGCGATCACACCGTGGAACTATCCCCTGCACCAGATCGTGGCGAAAGTCGGTCCCGCCCTGGCGGCGGGCTGCACCGTCGTCGTGAAGCCGAGCGAGGTGGTCCCGCTCTCCTGTTTCATGTTCGCGGAGATCGTCGATCGCGCGGGTGTGCCACCCGGGGTCTTCAACTTCTTGACGGGCGCGGGGCCTGTCGTGGGCGAAGCCCTCGCCAAGCATCCGGAAGTCGACATGGTGTCCTTCACGGGATCGACGGCCGCGGGTCGTCGCGTGGCAGAACTCGCGGCCGCGACGGTGAAGAAGGTCTCCCTCGAACTCGGCGGGAAGAGCGCGAACGTGATCCTCGACGACGCCGACTTCGAGAAGGCGGTGCGCGCAGGAACTGGGCACGCCTTCATCAACTCGGGTCAGACCTGTGCGTCGTGGACGCGAATGCTGGTCCCGCGCGCGCGCCACGACGAAGCCGTGCGACTTGCCAAGGAGGAGGCGGAGAGCTTTACGCTCGGCGATCCGCGAAGCGGAAGCTTTCGTTACGGGCCGCTCGTCTCCAAGGCGCAGCAGGAACGTGTGCGGGCTTACATCCGGAGCGGCCTGGACGAGGGGGCAAAGCTCGTGACCGGAGGCCCCGAGCAGCCGGCGGCGCTGCCGAAGGGCTACTACGTGAAACCCACGGTCTTCGCCGACGTGAGCAGCCAAATGCGGATCGCCCAGGAGGAGATCTTCGGACCGGTCCTTACGATCATTCCCTACAACGACGAGGAGGACGCGATCCGCATCGCGAACGATACGATCTACGGGCTCGGGGGAGCCGTGTGGTCACGCGACCTCGAGCGCGCCAAACGCGTGGCGCGTCGCATCCGCACCGCCCAGCTCGACATCAACGGTGCGCCCTTCAATCCCATTGCACCCTTCGGCGGCTGCAAGCAGTCCGGCAATGGCCGTGAACTCGGACGCTATGGCCTGGAAGAATTCCTCGAGCCGAAGGCGCTGCAGCTCGAGGGCTAGCCGACGGTCGACGCGAGGCGCTTGCGTGACTGCGCCGCGACGGACGGCGGAGGCCCGCGCAGCGGCCCCTGGCAGGACGCGCGCGCCCCGGCGTCCCGACGCTCTCTCCTCGCCGCTCGACGAGCCCGAGGCGTCCCCGAGACCTTTACAGCCCCCCCCGTTCTGGGTCACAATGGAACTAGAACATGTTCTACTTTTCCGGCTTCCCGCAACCCCGCGGAGTCGCCGCCGGAGGAGACTCGATGGAGCGCTTTCCCCTGCCGCCGTTCCCGAACGGCTGGTTCAAGGTCTGCTATTCGGAGGAGCTTCCGGCCGCCGGCGTGCGGCCTGTGCACGTGGTGGGCCGGGATCTTGTGGTGTTCCGGGGCGAGGATGGCAAGGCGCGCATCCTCGACGCCTATTGCCCGCACCTCGGTGCACATCTCGGCGTTGGCGGGAAAGTCGTTGGGAACACCATCCGGTGTCCGTTTCATGGGTGGCGCTGGAACGGCGACGGGAGCTGCGCCGAGGTGCCCTACGCCAAACGCATTCCGCCCAAGGCCGAGGTCGGATGCTGGCGGGTGCTCGAGCAGAACGGCTTCGTCGCGAGCTGGTTCCATGCCGAGAAGGCCGAGCCGGCCTTCACACCGGACCTGATTCCCGAGGTGGGCCACCCCGAATACTCGCTGTTCGGCCGCCGCAAGTGGGAGATCAACGCGCACCTTCAGGATCTCTACGAGAACGGCTTCGATGTCGCGCACTTCAAGACGCTGCACGGGATGGAAGTGAAGGGCGTGAACCTTACGCCCGAAGGCCCGATCATGAAGCTCCATCTTGAATTCGTGCGCGATGCGGCCGCGCAGTCGAGTGCCGAGGGGATGGCCACAATTCGCTCGTTCATGTACGGACCAGGCTTGTCCCTGACCCGGGTATCGGGGCTGATCGAAGGCGTCTCCGTGCAGTCTCTAACGCCGATCGATCCGGGAAAGATGGAGCTCACCCACAACTACTATCTGCACGAGAAGTCGAACCGCGAGGTGGCAGAGGGTTTCTTCGACTTCTACGCAAAGGACTGGGAGCTCGACATTCCGCTCTGGAACACCAAGGTCTTCCGCCCGCAACCGGTGCTGGCCGAGGGGGATGGCGACATCAGCCGCTTCCGAAAGTGGTATCGCCAGTTCTACTCCGAGCCCGTCGAAGTAAACTTCTAAAGCGGGAGCCGCGATGGCGACGGTCCAGACCGTATTCGGTCCCATCGACGCGCGCGAGCTCGGTGGGACCATGTCGCATGTCCACCTCACGATCGACATCCTCTGCTGGCACATGCCCTACGGCAATCCCGAGAAAGCCAAGGAAGCGGACGGCGAGTTTACGCTCGGGAACATCGGGCGCGTCCGGCGCAACGGGCTCGCGTGGCGGCGAAACCTAGTGCAAGACGACGTCGAGCTCACGATCCGAGAAGTGGCCGACTACAAGAAGGCCGGTGGCGGAGCCCTCGTGAATGTGGACCTCCCCGGCATGGGCCGGGATGTGCGAAAGCTCCAACGCATTTCCCGCGAGACGGGCCTTCATATCGTGGCTTCGACAGGCTGGTACATAAACGCCTGTCATCCACCGCAAATCGCTGGCAAGAGCGTGGACGAGCTCGCCGAAATTATGATTCGGGAGCTCACCGACGGCATCGATGGAACGGGCGTTCGTGCGGGCAATATCGGGGAGATCGGGCTTTCCGGGCTGCCTCAAGAGCCGTTTCAGCCGGCGGAGGAGAAGGTGCTGCGCGCCGCGGCCCGTGCCCAGGCGGCCACGGGCGCCTCCCTCACGGTCCACCCGAACGGACACCTTCTGATCTACGGCGAGAAACCCTTCGACCACTTCGATCTCTATCTCGACATTCTGGAGAAGGAAGGCTGCGATTTTGCAAAGGTCTACATGTCGCACCTAGGCCTCTTCCCCGACATCGCGATCGCGAAGCGCCTCTTGGCCCGGGGCGTGGGCTTTGTGTCCTACGATCACTTCGGCCACGAGGAGTACGCCGAAGGCATCGGCCCCGGCCGGGCCTTTTCCCCGGACAAGGAGGAGATCGCGCTCGTCATGCAGCTGCTTGAAGCCGGTCTCGAGGATCGTGTGCTGCTCTGCGCAGAGATCGGGTGGAAGACGTGTTACAAGGCCTACGGTGGCTGGGGCTACAGCCATGTGTACGAGAACATCCTGCCGT
>DAIOWK010000137.1:0-8731 GCA_036758525.1 Myxococcota bacterium | reverse complement strand
GCAACCAGGTTCACGTAGAGCTCGTCGAACGCCTTCGGATGCTTGCGCAGCGAGTCCGCGAAGGTACCGCCCTGCTCCACGTCCGCCTTTACGTTCTTCAGCATCTCCTTGAAGGTCGGATTCGGTTGCTGCTCGGCAAGGATCTCGAGGCACTGCACGAGCGGGAGTCCGGCGTCGATCATCGTCGCGAACTGGCGCGTGAAGATCACGAGCTCGCGCGTCTTGACCCCGCGTTTCAGCAAGGCGCCGAGACCGAACGAGGTCCCGCGGCCTTTGGCCTTCACCGTCGTGGGAAGGATCATTTGGGCGCGAAGCTGCGCCATCACGGCGGCCTCGTTGGTCGCCTCCATGACACCCTTCTTGATCGCTCCCTGCCGGGTCTTGCCTTCCCAGGTATAGACGGCCATCTGCTATCCCCCTGCCTCCGGAGTCCGTCCGGTTTCGTCCTGGCGCGTCCGCAGACTGCGTGACGCGCGTCTCCTTCCGTTCGCTCTACGACATGCCGGCTACGCGTCGCGACGTCGCAGAACCTGCGCCTCCTGAGGCGATCAGGCTCCGCAGCTCCTCCACGTCATGGCTACGACCGCACGCATCTTCCATGCTGATGAGGCGCCGAGCGCAAAGCGAAGCGAGTGACTGATTCATCGTCTGCATGCCAAACTTGTCCTGGCCGACCTGCATCTGCGAATAGACCTGGTGAATCTTGTCCTCCCGAATCAGGTTCCGGATCGCCGGATTCGGAATCATCACCTCGAGCGCCATCACGCGGCCCGGGCCATTGGCCTTGGGAAGCAGCGACTGGCACATCACACCCTCCAGCACGAAAGAGAGCTGGGCTCGTACCTGAGCCTGCTGGTAGGGCGGAAAGACGTCGACGATGCGGTTGATGGTCTGAACACACGAGTTGGTGTGTAGCGTTGCAAATGCCAAGTGGCCGGTCTCGGCGACCACCAACGCAGCCTCAATGGTCTCGAGGTCACGCATCTCACCGATCAGCACGACGTCCGGGTCCTGTCGCAGGATGTACTTGAGCGCGTTTTGGAAGCTCTTGGTATCAGCGCCCACCTCGCGCTGGTTCACCACGCAGCCCTTGTGCGGGTGCAGGTACTCGATCGGATCTTCGATCGTCACGATATGCTCCTGCCGCTCGGTATTGATGCGGTCGATCATCGTGGCAAGCGTGGTCGACTTCCCCGAACCCGTCGGGCCGGTCACCAGGATCAGTCCCCGCGGCTTCTTGGTAAGGTCGGCAACCACCCGCGGAAGGCCCAGGTCCTCAAAGGTCTTGATCTGGTAGGGGATGGACCGGAACGCTCCCGCGACGGCGCCTCGCTGCACGAAGACGTTGGCGCGGAAGCGCGACAACCCCTTCACACCGAACGAGAGGTCCAGTTCGCTCTGCTCCTCAAAGCGGTGCTTTTGCGCGTCGGTCAGCACGGAGTAGCAGAGCTGCTTCGTTTCCGGGGGGGAGAGCTGCGGCATCTTGAGCGGATGGAGCTTGCCGTCGATGCGCAGCTGGGGCGGGCTATTGGTGGTGATGTGAAGGTCCGAGGCCCCCTTCTCGATCATCGCCTTGAGGAGTTGGTGGAGATTCGCCATCGGATTCCGTCTCCCCTCTAGCGGTCTGCCGCGGACACGCGGAAGACCTCGGACAAGGTGGTGATCCCTTCCTTAAGCTTGTTGAGCACACTGCGGCGCAGCGTCGTCATGCCGAGCCGCATGGCCTCGCGCTTGAGTTCGGTTGCGGAAGCGCCGTTCAGCACGAACTCCTTGAGCTCCTCTTTCAGCTCCATCACTTCGTAGACGGCAACGCGGCCCTTGTAGCCCGTATCCGAACACGTCTTGCAGCCGCGCCCCTTGACCGGCGTCACCTCGCGCGCCTCCTCGGGCGTGAGTCCGGCTGCGGCGAGCGCTTCGGGCACGACTTCCGGGTCTCTCTCCTTGCATTCCTCGCACACCTTCCGCGCGAGGCGCTGGGCCAGGATGCAGTTCACGGAGGACGCCACCAGAAAAGGCTCGATGCCCATGTTAAGAAGCCGGTTCACCGTGGAGGGCGCGTCGTTGGTGTGGAGCGTCGAGAGCACCATGTGGCCGGTGAGTGCGGCCTTGACCGCGATTTCCGCGGTTTCGAAGTCCCGGATCTCCCCGACCATGATGATGTCCGGGTCCTGCCGCAGGAAGGAGCGAAGGGCCGCAGCGAAGTTCAGCCCGATGTCCTCGTGCATCTGCACCTGGTTGATGCCCTGGAGGTTGAACTCGACCGGGTCCTCGGCGGTGGAGATGTTCTCTGTCATCGTATTCAATTCTGAAAGCGCGGAATAAAGGCTCGTCGTCTTTCCGGAGCCGGTGGGTCCTGTGACGAGCACCATCCCGAAGGGCCGATGGATGCAGTCCTTGAACACCCGGAGCTGCTCGGGCTCAAAACCAAGCTTCGTCATGTCGAGCTGCAGGTTCGACTTGTCGAGGAGCCGCATCACGACTTTTTCACCAAACAGCGTCGGGAGAACCGACACGCGGAAGTCCATCTCCTTGCCGCGGCCCATCTTCAGCTTGATGCGTCCGTCCTGGGGGAGGCGGCGCTCGGCGATATCCAGCTCGGCCATGATTTTCATACGTGAGGTGATGGCGTTCTTGAGTTTCATTGGCGGCTTCATCACCTCATAGAGCGCGCCGTCAATGCGATAGCGGACGCGGAAGATCTTCTCGTAGGGCTCTACGTGAATGTCGGATGCGGTGCGCTTCACAGCATCGGTGAGAATCAGGTTGACGAGCTTGACGACCGGAGCGTCCTCGGATTCTTTGGCAAGCTCACCGACGTCAACTTCGTCGCTGTCATCGATGACTTCGATGCCGGAGTCATCGAAGTCACCCATCACCTCCGCGAGACTGGTGGTCTGCTCGTAGTAGCGATCGATGGCGCGCTTGATGGCATCTTCGGCTGCGACGACAACTTCGATGTTGTAGCCCGTCAGGAACTTGATGTCGTCGATGGCAAAGATGTTCGAGGGATCCGCAGTCGCGAGAATCAGGGTGGAACCCGCGCGGTTCACCGGGATCACGGTGTGCTTGAGCGCCACCTCCTCCGGGATGAGCTTGATCACGGCACTGTCGATCTCGAACTCGTCGAGAGTGACGGAGGGCACGCCGTACTGCTTGGCGACGAAATCGGTGAGCTCGGACTCCTGGAGGAATCCGAGCTGCGTGATCTGGGCGCCGAGGCGCGCCCCTTTGGTGCGCGCCTCCTCCCTTGCCTTTCGCAGCTGCTCGGTGGTGAGGAGGTTCTCCTTGACGAGAAGCTCCCCGATCCGCTCGTTCACCCGCTGCTCCCTCCGTCAAAGACACGAATCGCCCGGCTGCGCCGCCGCGGCCATCTGCCGCGAGGCCGGTGGGCGATTCACCCTGCCTTGCGGCTGCGGGGTTTGCGCGTCTTCCTGCGCACGCAGGAAAGCCGTTAGAACCCGGTGGGTTATCGGCGGTGCTCGGGCGGATCTTTACCCCGAGGCGAGGCTTGTCTCAGCGGCGGAGGGAGTCCGCGCCTTCGGCGTCGGGCTCGCCAGACTCCGCAACTGCCTCCTCCAGCACGTGCAGGGAGGTGTGGCCCGAGCGCAGGACGAGGAGGCCGATGAGGGTGACGCTCGCCCAGAAGGTGAGGTGCACGACGGTGCCGAGTGCCACGGCTTGATCTTTGGGGACGCCGAAGATGGCGAGGGCCATGGTGCAGCCCAGTTGGTAGAGGCCGAAGAAGCCGGGAACCGAGGGCAACGCCACTGCCAGCCCGACGAAGGCCAGCATGGCGTAGGAGGCCTCGAGATTGCGGGTTGTGGACCCGAGGTCAATCCCCACCGCATAGAGGCCCACGAAAAAGGGCACGACGGACACCACCATCCAGATCAAGAAGGAGTGGACGGCAATCCAAAGGAGATGCATCCCGCCGGAGAGGGAGCCAAGCCCATCGGCGAACCGGCGGAGCAGTTCCTCGCCCCGCGCCGTGACATCCCCGGGCAGGAACCGCTCGCTCACGACCCGGGAGAGCCGGATCACGAAGTCTGGGGCAAGCCGCAGGGCCACGACCAGCACAAGCGGCAGCAAGGCAGCGACGATCAGAATGGGTACGCCCACCGCAAATGCCCTGCGCAGCGCAGGGCTGCTCGTTCCCACGATTGCAGCAACGCCGACCAGGATCGGAAGGAAGGTCGCGGAATCGATCACGCGTTCGAGAATCACCGTGGCCAGAACTGCCGGCGCGTCCGCCCCGGTCTCCCGACCGAGGTACCACGCGCGCACGAATTCGCCGGCACGCGCTGGATAGATGTTATTGGCCATGAAACCGACCGAGGTGGCTCGAAAGAGCGGTCCCGTTGCGATGGGGCGGATTGGATCGGTGAGGTGCCGCCAGCGCAGGGCGCGCAGGTAGAGACCGAACACGTTCGCCGGTACGGCTCCGGCAAGGAGCACCCACCAGTTTGCCCGCCGCACGTGAAGCGCAACCTCGTCCAGGGGAACGCCCCGGAGCGTGTACCAGACCGAAAGCGCGGTGACCGCGACACCTACCCACACGACAGGATGTCGCCATGCGCTTCGGCGTTTGCGGCCGGCGGAGGCTGCCTTCGGTGCCGGCGCTGCCACTAGCGCCTCGCGAGGCGCCGACGCACCTCTTCGACGTCGCGGCTGATCTGCTCCTTCAGGGCATCGACACTCGCGAAGCGCTGCTCCGCTCGCAGGCGGTATTCGAAGGATAGCTCGACCCGCCGACCGTAAAGATCGCCGCCGAAGTCGAGGAGGTGCGCCTCCGGGACGAGCCGGTCATCGGATTGAAATGTCGGGCGTCGTCCAAGGTTGGTGACAGCGGGAAGTACGCTGCCCGCCGCCGGCTGGCCGGGGTCTAAGAAGCGCAGGGTTCCCGCGTACACCCCCGGCGCCGGAAGAATCTCGTTTTCGGGTGCGAGGTTTGCCGTGGGAAAGCCGATCGTGCGGCCGCGCCGGTCACCCTCCACCACGGGCCCACGAATCGGATAGGGCCGGCCGAGCAGCGTGGCGGCCATCTCCACCTCCCCCTGTGCCAGCGCAGCCCGGATCCGCGTCGAACTCACGTCTTCTTCGGCGATCGTGACTTCGGGAATGATCGTCACCGCGAAGCCCAGCCACGGGCCGAGTTCGGTCAGCATGCGCATCGAGCCCTCCCGCTGGTGACCAAACCGGAAGTTGTAACCGACGTACACCTCGACCGGGCGCAGTCGCGCATGCAGATACTCGCGCACAAAATGTTCGGGCGGCGTGCCCGAGAAGGCGGTCGTGAAGGGCTCGAGCACGGTCAGGTCCACCCCGCTGGCTGCGATAAGCTCGAGCTTCTGCTCAGGGGTCGTGAGTAACCCCGGGGCCCGCTCGGGGCTCACCACCTTTCGCGGATGGGGATCGAAGGTGTAGACGACGGCCGTGCCACCCAGGGCGCGCGCGCGCTGCACGACCGTGTCCATGATCGCGCGATGTCCTACGTGGACGCCGTCAAACGTCCCAATGGTGACCACGGCCCGAGGGGGCGGCGAGCCCAGCATGGCGCTTCCGGCGATCACACGCACTGGCTAAACTTACCAGGATGCGAATTCTGTCGCGCTATCTCCTGGCACGCTATCTCGTGCTCTTCTCGGTCATCCTGATCGTACTCGTGCTGGCCGTGTTGGTGGGCGACATGCTGCTCGACATGGGCGACCTGCTCGATCAGCGCTCGCGCGTAGGACTCGTCGCCGCGATCGCGAGTTTTGGTCTGCGAACACCTGCTCGCTACCTGCCGATCCTCGTCCCCATCGCGTCCTTCGCAGCGGCCTTCCTGTGCATGGGCCTCGCCGCACGCGCGTTCGAAATCACTGCGATGAAGGCGGGCGGCATCTCGCCCCTGCGCGCCGCTGCTCCCCTGCTCGGTGCCGCGCTTTGCCTCTCCGGCGGCAGTCTGGTGTTGAACGAAACGGTGCTCGTCGCGGCGGCCCGGGCATTCGACCGCCTGGACCGGGGGAGCGAGCAGGAGATCGCGCTCCAGCGCGGGTCCTATTGGGTACGTGCGGGCCAGCGCATCTTCAGCATCGAAGAGTCCGATCCGAGCACGAAACTGCTGCACGGCGTCAGCGTATACGACTTGGATGACAAGGGCCGCCTCACGCGAAGCCTGCGAGCCAGCGGCGCGAGGGTGGAACACGGATCGACGTGGTTGCTCCAAGACGTGGTGGTCCGCAACTTCAGTCTCTCCGATCCCCAAGCCACGCCGAGCTTCGAGCATTTGTCTGAGCTGCGCATTGCCGGTACGGACAAGTCGCCTCAGGTGCTGTTCGACGCGCGGGCGTCGACGCTGTCGCTTCGGGACCTTGCCGACACCAGCGGAAGACGTCTTGCGGACAACGGGCAGGCGAGGCGCTTTCGGGCGATCCTCCACGAGCGTCTCTCGGAGCCCATGCTGGTCTTCGTGCTCGCCCTGCTGGCAGTGCCCCTCGCCCTGCGCGTCGAGCAGACCAAGACGCTCGCCGCTCCGGCGCTGCAGGGCGCGCTCCTGCTGGTGGCCTTGTTCTTCTCGCGCAGCCTGGGCGCGACGCTTGCAGCCGAGGGCGTGACGCCGCCCGCCATAACGCCGTGGGCGATCATAGGGGCCTTCCTGGCGGCCGGCGCCCTGCGCTTGCGCACCGTCGCGCGCTAGGGCGGACGCCGCCCGCGCCTGCGCGCGGCGCTCGCCCCACGATCTCGTCACGGGCCCTTGGGTTCCTTGGCCGAATCGAGCAGCCGGAAGAACTCACTCGAAGGGGAAAGCACGAGTGTCGTCCGTGGACCAATGGCCTTTCGGTAGGCCTCGAGTCCGCGAACAAAGCTGTAGAAGTCGGGATCTGCGGAGTAGGCCTCCGCGAAGATTCGCGTGGCGTCCGCGTCACCTTGTCCCCGCTCGACCTCCGCATCCCGCTTGGCTTCGGCCACGATCACCTGGGATTCACGGTCGGCTTGCGCGCGGATCGTGCGACCTTCTTGCTCGCCCTCGGCGCGCTCTTTGCGGGCGAGGCGCTCGCGCTCCGTGCGCATGCGCGCGTAGACATTCTCTTCGGTGGGAGCGGGTAGCTCCGTGCGATTGATTCGCACGTCCTCAATCCGAATGCCCGAAGCACGCAGATTTTCGTCGCTCTTGTGCGTGATGGCCTGCATGACCTCGACCCGTGATGTGGTCACCACCTCGGAGAAGGTTCGCTGGCCAACCACCTCACGCAGGTCGTTGTTCACGACTTGGTTGATCTGCGCCTCCGCGGTGCCGCGCCCGAGAGGAAACGACGAGCGGTACAGCACGGGGTCCTCGATGCGCCAGATGACGTAGTTGTCGATCACGAGCTGTTCTTGGTCGCGCGTTTGGGCGGTAATCGGGGAGGTACTTAGGTAGAGCCGACGCTTGTCATAGGTCAGCACATCGCTGACAAGCGGAAGTCGCAGAGCGAGCCCAGGTTCGGTGCGCACGAGGAGCGGCTTGCCAAACAAGAGCACGATCTTCTGCTGGTCCTCTCGCGTAATCAGGAAGGGACCCCGGTCGATATTGCCGAGCCAGACCAGACCCGCGAACAGCGCGACCGTCACCAGGCAGACAAAGAATAGGCGTCTCACTTCTTCGTCTCCGGCGGACCCTGCGGCGCGGGCTTTGCCGCTCCGATCGGTAGGTAGGGCAGGACGTGAGCGGAGCCTGGATCCACAACCACCGTTTCCACCTGGGGCAACACCACCTCCATGGTTTCGAGGTAAAGGCGCCGCCTTGTGACGTCAGGTGCCTTGCGATACTCCGCCTCGAGGGCGCGGAAGCGCTCGGCGGCGCCCGTCGCCTCGGCCACCTTCGACTCGCGGTAGCCGCGCGCCTGCTCACGCTGCTCGACCGCCTGGGCACGCGCCTTGGGCAGGACCTCGTTCGCGTAGCCTTCGGACTCGTTGACCAAGCGGCTCCGGTCCTGGGCGGCGGCCAGCACCTCGTTGAACGCCGCAACGACGGGGGACGGGGGCTTCGCGTCTTGGATTTCGATCCCGTTCACCAGAAGTCCGCTCTCGTACCGGTCGAGGGTCTGCTGGAGGATCTGGCCGGATTCCGCCTTGATCTCTTCGCGCTTCTGGGAGAGCACGGCGTCGATCGGCGTGCGTCCCACCACCTCTCGCACCGCGGCTTGCGCCGCGTCGCGTAGCGTCTGGCGAGGCTCCGCTACGCGGTAGCGCGATTGGAAGGCATCCTTCACCATGTAGCGTACGACGAAACTCACGTTCACGATGTTGTTGTCGCCGGTCTGCATCTGCGCCTCGAGCAGCGCCTTTCCCGTGGGCTCTGTCTCGCCCGGCCCAGGCATGCCGAACTCCTCCCGCTCGATCGAGGCCACGTTTACGATCTCGTGGGTCTCGATTGGGGGCGGCCAGTGCCAGCGCAGACCGGGTTCGGACACCGTTTCAGAGTACCTGCCGAGACGCAGCACGACCGCCGCCTGCCCAGGCTGCAGTTCGTAGATGCCGAAGTAAGACCACGCGACGATCACCGCGAGTGAAACGGTGAAGATGAGGATGTTTGCAAGGGTGCGCCGGACGCTGCGGCGCACCTTCTCGTCCGAGGGCAGAGGGTCCGAGGCACGCGCCATCTAGCGCCCCGTCCCCGAGCCGGTCCCGGGGCCCGGTGGCAACAGGAACGGGCGCAGCAGATCCATGGGGAAGGGGAATAGGATCGTCGAATTCTTCTCGGTGGCGA
>DAIOWK010000136.1:0-8793 GCA_036758525.1 Myxococcota bacterium | reverse complement strand
CTCACGAGTAGGTAAGCGCTCTCGGTGTTGAGATTCCGACCCGATAGGCTCTGCTGCTTTTTGATGAGCGCGCGCGCAGCGCCGAGCCGGGTCAAATCGAGCGCTCCGGCACCGACCACGTTGCTGTGTGCGCTGTCGTACACGGGATGCGCGTCTCGCATCGTCGGGCCGAGAAACGAGGCCGCGGTGATCAGCTTGCTAAAAAAATTGGCGTTCTCGAAATCCGCCATCGCCCCGGCGTAGTCCATGGCCTTCGCGTTCAGCGCGGAAAGATCGTCGTTAATGATCGCCTGCCGGGTGAAAGGGATGATCTCGCCGTAGGTCGCCGGGTATCCCACCTCTTCGGTGTCGGAAATCGGCACGGATTTGAATTCTCCGTGCTCGCCCACGAGCGACGGCGACGGCGCGTCGCCCATGCGCACAAAGTGGGTCGCCATGAGATTGGGGAAGTCCCGACGCGCGGCGATCAAGCGATAGAGGGGGCTCGCCGCGTCGTACGCGCCGAGGAGCAGCTTGCCGAAGACGTTGCCGATCACGAACGGGAGCTCGCCCACCGTCATCGCGAGGTCGGCCATTTGACCGTCTGGCTTGCCGAGGTCGAGGCCGGTGTGGACGAGAGTGGCCCGCGCAAGATCCGGGGCGAGGCGCATATAGTAGTAGTGTCGCGCCTCGGGCTTCAAGCTCTCGCGCGAGAACCCGGCGGCGCGAGCCGCGATCGCTGAGGCCATCAAGTCCCAATTTTCAAAATGCCGCTCGTTCGGAATTCGCATCTCACCTCTCGCTATCGACGCGCGGAAAGCTCGCGGTCGAGGCATTTGGTCACGATTTCAAGCCTGGATTCGCAGGTGCGCAGCGACGCGGTAAGCGCGCGAAGGGAGCGCCGGATCTGCGAGCGCTTTTCGAGCAAGCGCAATCGAAGGCGCAAAGCTCGCCCGGCCGTGCCGCGTAGGGGTTCGCCCATGCCTCAATCGTCGCCATCGGGCTCCGCGGCGCACGAAATTGTGGACTCGGACGCCGCAGATGCCGCGCTAGCGAGGAATTCTCGCAAGCTCGCGACGTACACGAAGCGCCGGAGCTTCGAGCGGCCCGGAAGGCGCTGCGCGCCACCCCGAAGTGAGCCCTCGCGGAGCAGCCTGCGCACCGTCTCCGCGTCGCATGGGATCGCGCGCGCCGCCTGCGCGATGCCCACACGTTCGTCGCTTGTGGCAGCGAAGCGTTTGAGGGCGGCGATTTCTGCGCCCTGGCGCTTGACCGTTGCGTCGAGCCGGTCCACCACGGCCCAGACTTCGCGCAAGCCTCGCGCCTCCGCGTATTCGCGCTCCGCGGCGTCGAAAGTGTCGGGGCTGGAGCTAGGGGGCGACCCCCTCGTCTTTTTTGCGCGAGACGCCACGGGCGCGGCCTCGCTCACGCTGAGCCGCCATCGCCCGGCGGAGGTTCGCCCGCGCCATCTCCACCTTCTTGTCGGCTCGCGCGATCGCTGCGTCGTCCTTCGCCCTTCGGCGCCGTCGGCGCTCCGCGTTCTCGGCGAGAATCTCGTCCACGTCGCGGTGCGGGTTCCAAAGCCGGCACGCGTCCGCCAGGGCCTCCACGAGTGCCGCGGGCACGGCGTTGTCGACGTTCATCGTCTTCGGCGTCATCGTCTGGCACCTCCGTTTCCGAGTGTAGGTCCTGCTCGGCGTAGAGCCGGGCCATCTCGCGCTCCCAGCTTTCGGGGCCTTCATCGAGGCTCCCCAGCGCCTCGTAGAGGGCGTCGCGAAGCGCGTCCTGCACCGCTGCGGGGCTCGTGATTGCGGCCAGCTCGACCGCGACCTTGGAAGGCAACCCGATCATTCTTTGTTTCACGACGGTGAAAGCATTTCTGAGGAAGCGGACCACCGAATCGGCCTCGATAAGCTTGCCGGAGTCCTTCGCGAGGTCGTTTTCTAGCCGCTGCGCGCGCGCCCTTGCGATTCTGAGGCGCTCGGCGCCGATGTCTGACCCATCGCACGCCCGGGCCACGAACCACGCCACGCACGCGGGGATGGAGAAGCCCTTCTCGACCCCTTTTCGGCCGGGCTTTTGGACCGGCATTCCCTCGCGCACGAGGTTGTCGACCTGCGTGACCGAGCGAGAGAGAATTTTGGCGATGGTTTGGCGGTTCGCAGTGAGCTTCACGTCGTTTCTCCTCGGTGGAAGTAGTACTACAGCGATCGTCGGGGCTCTGTGTCGTCGAACCGGGCGCGCGCGTCGCACCCGCTGGTGTATGGTGGGGAAAGGACCCGCGACGTACCCCAGGACCACCCCACGCGGCCACGCGCTTGCCCGCGTTGCACAAGTCGCCTGTCCTCCGCGCTTGTCCTCACGAGTGCAGCCAACGCCAAGCCAGCACGAGGCAGGCGCCAATGCACGCTCCGATGCCAAGGGCGATCGCACGTCCGCGCATCTCACGGCGCCGGGCACGAGTGGCGGGCAAGTCGAGCGCGTGCGGGTCGACGGGGGCCACGCGGCGAGGCGGCGGGCGCCGCGCAGGCTGCGCCAACCACTGCCTGAGGTCACGAGGGGGACGATCCCACCTGTCGGTCATCTCTCCTCCGTGCCGGCTCGGGTCTGCCGGCGGGCGGTTTCGGTGCTCGGTCCGGTCGTGCTGACGCGTCCTGACGCGTAGAAGGCAATTTCCGGAAAGTCTCCTCACGCGCGCGCGCATATAAAAAGTTTCCGGAATTCACCTCCCACGCGTCAGGATCGTCAGCCGCCCACCTTCGATCGGAGTTTGATCCCGATCCATCGCCTCAAGTCCTCATCACGATCGCGGTCGACTTCCGGCCTCTTGGCAAGCCGTGTGCCGAAGGCTTTCTTGCCGAAGGGCTTCTTGAGCCGTGCATCTTTGGCCCATGCGACATAGGCGTCGTAGAGATCCGCGACCGAGATCGAGAAGGCATTGCCGGAGTCGTCCTTCCCAAGCTCGCATCGCTCGTCCAGAAACTCGGCGAGGGGGTCCATCCGCTCGCGGTAGCTCTTTGTCGCCGCCAGGACGGCCGGCGGCGGGGCGAGTCCGATCTCTTGCCACTTGAGACAACCGGCGACCGCCCAAGCGAGGATCGCAGCACCCGAAACGGTGGGATCGCGCAGCTGGGCTTTCACCTCGGGGTTTTGATCGGCCTCGGGGATCGAGACGGAGAAGGGAACCTGCAAGATCCGGCGCCACAAGGCGCCGTCATCATCCCGAACGCGGGGCTCATCGTTCGCCGCGAGCCAGAGCGTGCACTGAGGCATGAATTCGAAAGACCGCTGGTAGAGCTCGCGCGCTGTGATGGTATCGCCGCCGGTCAGAGTCTTGACGAGCCCCTCGGCAAGATGCTTGCCCTGTTCCACCTCGATCGAAGAGACGAAACGCGCGCCCGCGAGCCGCGCCACGTCGGGGCGAGGGGAGCCGACGTCGCGCCTCGCTAAGAACGTGTCGAAGTCCGCTGTCATCGCATAGCTGCCGAAGGTCGCTTTCACAGATTCCAAGAGCGTGCTTTTGCCAGAAGCCGTCGGGCCGAACACGAAGAAAAGCCGCTCTTCAGTCTGGAGACCCGTCATGCTGTAGCCGATCGCCCGCTGCACGAAGTCCCGCAGCTCTGCGTTGGGGAGAACGAGGTCGAGATAGCTCCGGAAGCGATCGGAGTTTGCATCCGGCACGTAGGTGACGGGCGCGATCTTGGTGATGAAGTCGGAACGGCGATGCTCGCGCAGTTCCCCGGTGTGCAAATCAATGGTGCCGTTCAGCACGTTGAAGAGCCACGGATCCGCGTCGAAGCTCTTCGGATCGGCGGGGATGCCGGGCTCCGTCTTTGCCAGCTCGACCATCGAGGCGATGGCCCGCGCGCTCTCGCTCTTGATCGCGTGCTTCGCAAGCTCCGCTCGCAGATCGGACGCCGCGGCTTCGCCTGCTTCTCCGTAGATACCGATGACGGTTTCCTTGGCGAAGCGGATCACCTGCCCCTGATCGTCTTGCGTCCAGTGGCGGCCGTTCCAGATCATCCACTCATTCGGCGGCATCCGAAACCGCGCTAGGTCTTTGATGCGAGCGCACAGGCGGCGAGCGTTGCCGAGATCGGTGGGATGGATTGCGCGCGCAGCGGAAGCGTGGCGGGTCGCGCTCTCGGGCTCGCTAACCGTTCTATTATCACGGTTAGGCACGAGCGCCGCGGCCGCGGCGGCAAGATCGCCACCATGCTCCAGCAGCGCCCAGGCGCCGAATTTGTCGTAGCTGTGCGGCGACACTTCGAACGGCGTCGAGGTCGAGAACACATGCAGCGTATCGGCTCCGGTGTGGTTCGTCGTGGCCGAGACTCCGAAAGTCTTGCCAGGCCGGCGCCAGTACGTCGTGCCGGCGCGTTCGAACACACGCGTCCAGCCGTGCCGCTCAAGGATCTCCTGCCATGTGTGCTCGCGGTTGAAGCGGTCGCCCGGGCGCTCTCCATCATTCACTCGCGTTCGCGGTTGCTCGCGCGGCGGGGCCTTCGGGATCTCATCGAAGGTACGGGCCAGCTCGAAGAGCGCCTTGCGCTCCTCCGCTGCGAGGTTCGTGATCGTGGCGAAGCCGCCGCGCTCAAGTCTGTATGGTTTTCCGGTGCCGTGCACGCGCCCGTGGCTTGGTGCCGTCACCGCATAGCCGCCCTCGCCGCGCGTCTCGATCAGCGACTTGATCTTGCCGTCGGCGAGGCGGCGCTTGGCAAGCGGCGTGTTCCCTGAGATCTCGTCGCAGCGGTAGAACCAATGTACACCGTTCGGCGTTCGTTCGAGGTAGCCCGCCTCGATGCGCTCGACGAGGTCGCAGAGTCCCGAGGCGGCGGCGGCCTCTTTGAAGCGGTCGTAAACCTCGACCGCGTCGAAGTCGAGCAGTTCAAGGCCGCCGGACACGGCGCCGCACACGAGCCCGAGCCCGGTGCGTGTCCTGCCGTTCCCGTACCACCGCTCTAGATCCTCGTGTGTGGAGCGCAGCTCTTGATAGTCGGTCCACTTCGTCGCGTCGGGCGCCTTCGTTCCATCCTCGCGCGGCGGGAGCACGCAAAGGCCGGCGTCAAGGGCGGCGCGGGCGGCGCCGAAAACTCCGACCGCGCCGAAGTCGGAAGGGCTGTACGTCTCGCCACCATCGGTCATGCGTCGTCTCCGTTTTCCTCGATTTCGCGGTGCTGGACGTGCCGAAACGGAAATTCGCCGCCAACGCTCTTTTTGCGGTAATGCCCCTTCCGAGCCTTCCAAGGATGCAAGACAACATCAATCACTTCTTTCGGAAGGACGTGCTGCGCGAGCAGCACTCGTCTTTTTGCCCGACTCTCGCTGTGTATGCGACATGTTTGCGAGCAGTAGCTCGTGTCTACGAGCGCGGGATTGACGCTGCCACCGCACGACGCGCATGAAATGATCGCCGTCTTCTTCTTCTTCCGTACGGGCTTCAGCTCGTCGGTCATCGTGCGCCCCCATTCCCGCGCCACCCCTGCCCGAAAAGCGCGACGCCTTCGCGGGCCAGCCGCTCTAAATCCGCCGACCATGAGCGGACGGCGATCTCCTCGACTCGGATTTCCTTCGCGATGCGTGCGAGGATCGCGGGGTCGGTTTCCCTGAGGCTGCGGAGGCGCTGCAAATTCGCCGCCGCTTGCTGGCGGTGCTTTGCGCAGCGGGCGGCCTCTGCGCGCAGCGCACGCACGTCGTCGGCGAACGGGTCGACGGCGCCGGCGGTCATCGCGGCTTCTCTGCAAACTGAGGCGGGATGCCGTCGAGCTTGTGGTATTCCTCGATCTTTTCCCCAAGGTCTTCACGGGACTCCATCGCCGCCCGGTGAAGCAGATTTCCCCGGCGGTTTAGAGCATTTGCTCTCATCGCGTTGAAGAGAAAAAGCCAACTGAGCTGCTCGGGTTCTAGCCCCTCGATGATTGTTCTGAGCTTCTGTTCGTCGGGCTTGGGCCAGTCGCGACGTTTCTCGGCGTTCTCTTTTGCGTGATCCTCGTCATCCTCGAGACAGGCGAGCCGTCGATCGACCGCGATGCATTCCTCGATCTGCTCTTCGGAGAGCACACGATCAGGGAACAGCGACTTCATTCGCTCCAGGTCTTGGACGAGCGCGAGTCCTGCCCACAAGCCGGCGTCGTTTAGAAGTCCCTCGTCGTCGGGCTCGGAATCGACGGGCTCGGTCGTCACCTCTGCGGGCGGTTCGAGCTGCGGCGGCTGCGGGAGGTCCTCTGCCGGAAACGGCCTACCCGCGGCGACGTCGTCCATGGTGAAGTCGAGGCGTTTCGGCTTCCCGTTCTCATCCGTGACGTAGAAGCCGGGCTCGTGCGTAGGCGGCTTTGGGTAGAGAACCGACCGAGTGTCGTCCCGTGTCATGTCCGGCCGAACGACACCCTCGCCGATCGCCTTCTCCAGCATTTCAGGCTTGACTCGCGCCAGCTCTGCAAGGGTTCCCCAGCTCGGGGGCAATCGCGCACAGTGTGCGCGATTCGAGAGCACGGGGTGCCGCGCGATCGCCATGAATTTACGGGCGGTCTGCGGGGACCAGCCGAGGTCGTCCCGAACCATCGCCTCAAAGTCACCGTGGGGCAGGTCGGCCTTCGCTTGGATCAGCGTCTCGCCGATTTCAAGCACGGCCTCGACGCACGCGAGAAGCCGATAACGGATGCGCTGCACAAACCACTCGCGGGTGCCGGGTTGGCGCTCCAGCTCGGTCGCGGGGATCGCGATCATGATCTTGTCGGGGGCGATCGCGTCGGTCATAGGCCAAGCACCGCGTCGACGAATGCGAGCTGCCGCGAAAGATCGGCTTGCCACGGCTGTACGCGGCCCCAGGTGCCGCCGAGCAGGTCGAGGCGAAACAACAGGCTCCAGCGGCAGAGCAGCAGGACGGCGCGGAGGCTTCTTGCAAAGGCCTGCGAGTTTGTGGATGCTCTCATCATTGGTTCCTGTCCGGTTTGGGTTTCGTCGTCGTCGGTGATCGTGAGCGCCCGGGAGTCGTCGCCCGGGCGCTTCTCTTTCAGCATCGGGGCCGGCTCCCCGGCTGCGTGGCGAGCCACTGAACCAAGCCGCGCTTGGGCCAGAGCACCCGCCGACCGTTGCGGAAAGTTCGGATCTGATTCGTGGCGGCGGCCCGCCAGAGCGTCCTCACGCCGACTCCTGTAAACCGCGCGGCCTCCCGAACCTCGAGCGCGCCATCGGCCAGTAGCTCGAGATCCGCGGCCGACGGGGCGTGGTCGGGGCTCTGGCTCTTTCGTCTCATGGGGTTTTCCGTCCTTTCCCCGGGCTTATGGTCCGGGCTCGCCCCATAGTGCCCTGGACATGCAACGGCTAGCCGTGGCATAGTCGTTCGGTATCCACTTTTTTGGGGAGAGGACGATGGCGACCGCACCGGATCCGTGGAGGGGCCTCGAGAGCTTCTCCGTCCCGCCGCACTTCCAGGTGCCCGCGCGCGGCTTCGAGATCGTGAAGCGCCGCCCCTTGGACGATCCTCAAGCGCCGGAGCTTGACTACCTCGTGCCGATCGACGGCCCGTGGGTTTGGAAGGAACCGCCGAAGACGTTGTGTCGCGCCTTCGCGTCGCTCGACTGCAGGGAGCCCGCTGCGCTCCTCGCCTTCGCAAACGAGCATGGCTGGCTCGGGCTTCTGAACCGGGTCGAGGGCGAGCCCGGCGCGCTCCTCGCCGGCATCTTGAACCGGATCGAGGGCGAACCCGGCGCACCCACCAAGGTCATCTTGGGGGAGTCACTGCAAGATTGGCACGCGCACATCCGTGACGTCGGGGCTGCGCTCCATCTCATCGACGCCCTGCACAAGCGCAGCCCCCTCGGCCGATGGATCTCCTGGCACACGAAGCGCCCCGAGGCCCGCGTTTGTCTCAAGATGACCTTCGACGCCGGGGGCGAGCACCGGCGGATCGTGGACTGGATCGGCCAGCAGGAGGTCGAGCGTCACCACGTGAAGACTGCGAAGGATGCTGTCGAGTATCTCGTCCGACGGTGGGTCTTCCAGGGGCTCGATGGGCACATGGCGAACATGCTCCTTAAGGGAAGGAAACCCTTCGAGCGTGGCGTTCGGGCGATGAACCTTTTGGGCGCTCTGTGGGATCAGGTCGCGGACTTTGCCGAGGGCGATCAGGTCCACCGCCGTTGCACCGCGTGCGGGAAGTGGCTCTTGATCCAGCCCGGGGGCGGGGGGCGTTCCGATCAGGTCTTCTGCGGGAGCGGGTGTCGGTCGCGTGCCTTCCGTGCGCGGCACAAGAGAGCAAGCAAGCGCTCGAGCAAAGGGGGGAAGTGACATGGCGAAGAGAGCAGCTCACGAAGGAACGATCTACAGGCACAAGTCGAAGGGATGGGCCGGCGTGCTGCAAGTCGGCGTCACTGAGGAAGGTCGGCGCATCCGCAGGACGGTGTACGGCGCCACGCAAGGCGAGGTCCGCGAGCGGCTCGCAGAGCTGCGTCGCACGCATACCGCTGCACCGTGGGCGGACGCGGGCTCGGGGATGCGGCTCGGGGACTTCCTCACCACGTGGCTTCGCGACTTCGCGGCGCCGCGGGTCCGTGCGACCACGCTCGAGTATTACCGGCGCGTGCTCGAGCCCGTGCGCCAGGAGCTAGGCGGTGTCGCGATCCAGCGGCTTGGCCCGGTTCATGTGCAGGGCCTTCTGCGCCGGCTCGAGGAGGGGGGAAGATCGGCACGCGGACGCCAGATGGTGTTTGTGGTGCTGCGCACGGCCTTGCGCGACGCGGTGCGTGCGCGGGTCCTTGCGGTAAATCCGCTCGACGCTCTGCGCCGGCCTCGAGCGCCGCGACCGGAGATCAA
>DAIOWK010000135.1:0-8820 GCA_036758525.1 Myxococcota bacterium | reverse complement strand
GGCGCCAGGTGTGGGCGGAGTCGCACCAGTTGCAGCGCAGGTCACACTCGCCGAGACGCACGAAGAGCGTGCTCTCGCCGACGTGCGGGCCCTCGCCCTGGACGGAAGAGAAGATCTCGACGAGATTTGCCGTACTCAGGCGCGTCAGCCCTCGAGGATGGAGCGCCCCATCGCAATCTCCGCTAGCGCCTCATCGATGCGTTCGGGATGCAGCGCGGCACCCCGGATCCGAAAGCGCGCGACGTGGTCCGCATCGGGCAAGCCCTCGATCCAAGCGTGCTTGCCCGCCAGGTGCTCGACCATGCCGAGGACGTCGAGCGAGCGCCGGGTCGAGCCCTCGTCGCTCGCGAGAACAAAGGTCTCTTCCCCTTCCGTCCAGGACAATGAGAGTTCCGCGGCGTAGCGCTCTCGGGCGATACGCGCCGAAAGAAAGACGTCGAGCCCCGCCGGTACGGGTGCCATGACGAGGACGTACCCCCCGAAGTGGACCAGACGGAAATCGCGTGCAGCGACAAAATCGGCCTCCGCAGGCAGCGGTGGGGACGCCACGAGCGCGGCGTCCCGGGACAGATCGCTCGGCCGACCTGCGAGCAGCGGCTCGAGCTCGGCGCGGCGGTCTCCGGTGCGCCCCGCGGCGGTTTCGAGGCGCGACCACCAGACGCGACCCCAGCGCTCGAAGTCGTGCTGGGTGAACCGGCCCGTCATGAGATCCACAAACTTGTCAGAGAACCGGCTGCGGCGGGTGAAGGTGGACAGCACGAGGGGGATGGCGCTGCGGGCGTGCGGGGCGACGTGCACCGCTTCGCGACCGATCGCTTCGCGCAGCGCTTCGATGTCCTCGGGGGGCCATTCGTGGTGATCGAACCAGAAGATGCGGTCGCGGTACAGACTTGCCGTCTGAATCGTCTCTCGCGCGGGAGACGCCATGAATCCAATCACGTAGATCGGTGTTTCCTCGCGCAGGTCTGGAGCCACACCCCGGAAGAATGTCATCAGATCGGATTGCGGATAGATCCAGACTCCCTCCAGCATGCGAAGGTCCCGGGCCAGCAGGGTCGCTGCCGCAAGCGAGTCACGATCTCCATGGGCGACGATTGCGGCTCGCCGCGGGCGCGGCGGTCTTGGCGGACGTGCCGGCTCAGGCAGAGGTTCGGCTTTCGCGATCCTTGCGCGCCGGCGCAGCTCGCGCTCGCGCCGCATGCGCTCGCGTTCGGGGTCGGCCTCTTCCTCGCCCTCTTCCTCGTCGTCGTACGAGGGCTCAGGCTCCTCGACGAACTCGGGAACGTCCGGAGCGAGAGGGGCCAGGGTCTCGCCGAGCTCAGACTCCTCCTCCTCCTCTCTCTCGAGCGGCTCCGGCTCGCTCCGCGCAGTCGGGAGTGGACGCTCATCCTCGGCGGACGACTCCACGTCTCCCTCCGATCCGCCGTTACCCTCTGCACCCTCTTCCCGTCGCATGCGGCCGCGTCCGCGACCACGGCGGCGGCGGCGGCGACGACGCCCATCTGTGTCATCTCCCGGTAGGCCTGCGGCCCCGGAATCCTCTTCGGCAAGATCGAAGAGCGACACCTCCTCGAAGCGAGGTGCCGGGGCGCTCTCGGGCGGGGCGACCTCCGGCGCGTGCGCTCTAGCGCGGGGGGAAGGAGGCGGCGTGTACTCCGAGAACCCGGGAAGCCCCTCCTCCCCAGGCTCCGGTTCCGAAGCCCGCATGCGCTCCACGGGCTTCGGCGCCTCGGCCGTTGTCGGCCGATCCACCACTCCCCGCCCGCCGCTGCGCTCCCGCGGGACCGGCTCTTGAGGGCTCGCCGGGGGCGAGATGCGCTCGGGGCGCGGGGTCGAGGCGCGATCCAAAGCCTCCGCCCCTTTGGCAGCCCCCGTCACAGGGCGCAGTTCGGGCTCGCGGCCCCCTGCCCCAAGAATTTCGTAGCGGGTGACTTCCAGTGTCAGGAGACCCAATACCCGGGCGACGGCCGCGTCGTATCGCTCTGCGCCCAACACAAGGCACGGAGACTCGAGTCGCACGGGTGGCGGCACTGACTCGAGGAGACCGGGGAGCGCCGGCGCAAGAGCGGCGGCCGCGTCGAGGATCGGCCCGAGGATCGAAAGCGTGAGCTGCGTGCGCAAAGCGCCCACGGCCGGTCGGCCCGAGGGCGTTACGGCCGCGAAATCGAGAGCGTCGACATCCCGTCCCCCGAGCGGCCAGCGCACGATCGCACGCAAGCCTGCGGCTTCGGCGAGGCGGGGGGCAAGGCGCGAGCGCAACCCGGGCTCACCATCGCGGACTTCACGGTCGTTCAAATGCTTGCGGAGCGAACCCTCGAGTCGATCGAGCGCATCGGGGAGGGCCTCCGCAGAGAGCCGCTCCGTGCGCCGACCGCCGACCCAGGTATCGAGGAGCACGCCGTCCTCGTCCACCCGCACCGCGGCCACTCGGCGCGCGAGCAACACGAGCTCCACCGCACGTCCAACGCCGCGGATTGCGCCGCCGTGCTTCGCCGCAAGGCCGGAAAGAGCGGCGAGGGAGCGTCGGCAAAGCTCTTGATCCGCGGGGCGCGCGAGGTGGCGATGCACTTGGGAGGGGGCGACCACCGAAGGAGGGGCCATAGGCTCCGCTTCGACGGTCGCAGGAAGCGATTCGAGCTGTGGGACCGTCTCGGCGCGGAGTGCATAGGGCAGCTCCCCTACAAGCCCGAGCCGCTGACGAGAAGCCAAGCTCCAGCTCGGTGCCACCGCGAGCGCCGTCCCTCGAAAGCCCTCTTCTTCTGCCAGCCGCGAGGCCACGGCGAGGACTGCGATGAGCGCGTCCCCGCCTGATCGCGACACCGCGACGAGGCAGCGCTCACCGGTCTCGGACTCGCCACTCCCCAGGAGCGCAAGGCTCGTCGGCACCTCGTCCGCCACCAGCGGTGCGAGGGAGACCGCGGGGATGCGTGACTCCTCGCCCACCCGTGTGAGCCACTGCGGATCAATCCCGCTCGAGCGCCCGTCGTCGGCGCTGCCACCGCGGCGCCGACGTCCAAATCTTCTCCGCATCCTATTTCTCCTGTCCCGCTAACTGCTTTCGGCGCCCGCGGGTGTGAGCACGAGCGCTCCGGCCTCCACCAGGGCGGCGGTGGCCTCAAGCACGACGCGCTGAAGTTCGGCAAGTAGGCGGTCGTTCGCAACTACGCCCGCCACGAGATCCTTCTGGCTTGCAAAATCGAGGAGCATCCCGCCCACCAGTTTGCGATCTGAAAGCAGGTGTTTGAGCAGCCGATTCCAACGACCGAGGGGAACCTCGAAGCGCAGGTCCCGCATCTCGCCGAGATCCTCGGGCAGTCCCTCCCGCAAGATGCCGAGCAGAACTGCCTCTGCCCCCCGTGCGAGAGACACGCGCCAGACCTTGCCCTGGGCTAGCAACACCCCTTCCCTCCTAGGGCTTCACGATGAGTGAGGACTTTTCTTCCTCGCGAAGCTTCTCGAGGACTGGGCCAAGGGCCGCCTCGAGCAGGGCCCGCGCCACAGGCTGGTCCACCGCCGGACCCTCCCGCAAGCCACGCGCCGCCGCGAGACACGCCCTGGCGTCGTCCTCCCTCCCCCTCTTCCACAATATGTAGGCCGTCTCCTCGAGGCGCGCCGCCGTGCGTTCGGTTCGCACCGGGTCGAAGACCAAGGTGATCGCCTCCTGAAGCGCGGCTTCGCTTCGATCGCGCCGCTGGGCGCCGGAAACGATGAGTCGACTCTTGAGCGCTTCTTGCAGGTCCTCGGCCACCTTCCGAAGCACCGGAATGGGTGCAGGCCAAGGTCCCAGTTCGCCGGCGGCCACGAGCTCGGCTGCGCGCTTCGCGGTTTCCGGGGGCGGGATTCCAAGCTCCGCCCGCGCGAGCTCCCCGGGCGTCCGGGTGTCGGGGGCATGGGTCGTGACGCGACTTCGCCACTCGGCAAAGGCGCGTGGGAAGGCGCGATCAGGGGGCTGGCCTGCAGCGATGCGTGCGAGCAGTGCGCGCAGTGAATCGGCCGCCACCTCCGTCGCGGGCGAGCCCTCCCGCGCCAGTGCCGTTCGCACGAAGCGTCGGGCCTCGCCCCGCGTCGCGGTATAGGCAGAAAACTCGACCACACCGCGCTCTTCGTCGAGCACCATCTCGAAGAGGCGGGCTCCCGCCCCCGCGGCCGACTCCACGAGGTAAGCCACGCGTGCACCCGACGGGTCGATCGACGAGAGGAAGGCCGCCTCAATCTCCTCCTCAACCCGAGGGAGCGTCGCCACAACCTTGCGAGGCGGCGGAGGGGCGGGAGCGATGCCGCGCGCACGCAGGCCGTGCACCACGCGCCGCAGCGCCTTGCGTCCTACCTTGGCAAGCGCAGTCTCCTCCACGCCGAACACGGCCTGCACTCCTGCTTCTTCCTCGCACCATGCGCTGGCGAGCTCCGCCCCCGCATCCGGTTCGTGGGAGAAGAGCCAGGTCAAAACCGCCACGCGATCGGCGGGTCGCAGCGCCGCCAGCACCCGGGAGGGATCGCCGTTCGCGGGACGGATCGAGTCCCCGAGTGAGGGGAGTGCCGAGGCAGCTCCTTCGAGTGCTTCTGCGAGGCTCACGGCGCCGCCTCCTCGCGAAGCCAATCGAGGTAGCGTTCGCTGCCCCCGAGGACGCCGAGTGCAATCAGCTCGGGCAGTTCATAGGGGTGAAGTTCGTGCACACGCCTGCTCAGTGCTGCGACACGGTCCTCCCTTGTCTTGATCACGAGCAGTACCTCATCGTCCTCCTGGACTGCGCCCGCCCAGCGGTAGATCGAGCGAATGCCCGGTACCAGGTTGACGCACGCCGCAAGGCGCTCCTCCACCACCACGCGCGCCAGGCGGGCCCCCACCTCAGCGTCGGGCGCAGTGACCAGGACGACCTGCACCGCCGCCGCGACCGCTTTAGACGGGCTCATGGGGATCCAGCAGCTTCTTGTGCTCGGCGAGAGCGAACCGATCCGTCATCCCAGCGATGTAGTCAGCGATCACACGCGCTTCGCCGTCCTGAACGAACCGTCGAGTCACGTGCCTGGGCAGCTGACGCGGATCGTCTCGATAGATTCGGTAGAGATCTCCAAGGATCCGTTCCGCTTTGCGGTTCATGCGCAGCACCCGGGGGTGATGATAGAGGTTTTCGAAGAGGAAGCGCTTCAGAACCCGCGCAGCCTGTGCGATCTCTTCCGAAGGTCGGACAACTGGCGTTGTTGAGGCCCGGACCTCATCGACTGATTTGGCGGCGAGCTTGCCCAGCCTTGCTGCGCTCTCTTCGACCACGTCCGTCACGATCCGGTTGATCAGTGCCACAATGATCTGCGCGCGCACGACCCGCGCGGAGGCACCCGCGGTTCGCTGCTCCACACTGCGCCGCATCTGCGACCACAGTTCGCACGACTCGAGCATCTCGAGCGTGAGCAGACCCGAGCGCAAGCCGTCATCGAGGTCGTGATTGGTGTACGCAATCTCGTCAGCGAGATCGGCGAGCTGTGCCTCCAACGAGCGCTCCGGCGTTTGTGGCGGGAGTGGCACGGGGTGCTCCCAGGGTGCACCGTGCTTCAAAATCCCCTCACGGGTTTCCTGGGTCAGATTGAGCCCCCGGAAACCCGGGTATCGCTCCTCGAGGAGATCCACCACCCGGAGGGACTGTCGGTTGTGATCGAAACCTCCGGCATCCCTCAAAAGGCGGTGGAGCGCTCGCTCGCCGGCATGACCGAAAGGAGTGTGACCCAAATCGTGGGCCAGGACGATGGCCTCGGCGAGGTCTTCGTTGAGCCGGAGCGCGCGCGCGATGGTGCGGGCAATCTGAGCGCCCTCCAGGCTGTGCGTGAGACGCGTTCGGTAGTGGTCACCTTCGTGATAGACGAAGACCTGGGTCTTGTACTCGAGGCGCCGGAAGGCGCGTGAGTGCACCACTCGGTCCCGATCGCGCTGGAACGCCGTTCGATAGGCGTGGGCTGGCTCAGGCACGACGCGACCCGAGGACTCGGCACTCTTTACCGCGTACGGGGCAAGCCGCTCGAGCTCCTCCCTTTCGTAGTCCTCGCGGGTCCGCAGAAACACACTCACTTCGAATGCTGCTCTTCGTGCTCCGATTCGCGGATCACCCGCTCGAGCTGCGCGCGGGAAGCATCGTCGATCTCTGCATGCGGGAGGGGATTGGGAGGCGGTTTTGCCGGCAGCGTGGCACGCCGTGCTGTCGCAACAGCGAGAAACGCCGCGACTGCCAAAGCGATTCCGAGAAGAGCCACGAGCCAGCGCTTCACGCGCGCGGAGTCTCCCGTGGAGGATTGAGGGAATGCGCCGCGAGGAAAGCGGCACATGCGAGATAACAATTGACGGGAGGGTACGGGTCGATCCCTTCAGTGTCAACCGATCTACGTCTAAGATGTGGCCATGATGAGCCCTTCCCCGTCGCCTCGCCTGCTCCTCGGCCCCGGCCCTTCGAATGTCCATCCCGCGGTCCTGGCTGCCCTGGCCCAGCCGCTGGTAGGGCACCTCGATCCTGCGTTCCTGGCCGAGCTGGATCAGGTCCAGGAGCGCTTGCGGCGACTCTTTCAGACCGAGAACCGGCTCACGATCCCCCTTTCCGCAACTGGAAGCGGGGGCATGGAGGCGTGCCTTGCCAATCTGCTCGAGCCGGGTGACCCCATCGTCGTCGGAGTGGCTGGCGTTTTCGGCGAACGGATGTGCGACGTCGCTGGACGAATCGGCGGGCGGGTCGTGCGGGTGGAGACGGAGCCAGGGACCGCTCTGGACGATGACGCCATGTCGGACGCGATTCTCCGCACACGCCCCGTGGTCGTTGCGTTCGTGCACGCGGAGACCTCGACGGGGGTGTGTCAGCCTGTGGCGGGCATCGCGCGTGCCGCGCGCGAGGCAGGAGCGTTCCTTGTGCTGGACTGCGTCACCTCACTCGGCGGGATTGCCGTCACGCTCGACCGATGGGGCGTGGACGCCGCGTACAGTGCCACTCAGAAGTGTCTATCCTGTCCGCCTGGCCTCTCCCCCGCAAGCTTCAGCGAACGCGCTTCGGCGCGCATTCGGGCGCGGCGGCGACCCGTGCAAAGCTGGTACTTCGACGCCTCTCTTCTCGCCGGCTACTTCGGCTCCGAGCGGGTCTATCACCACACCGCTCCCATCTCCGCCGTACGCGGGCTGGCCGAGGCCCTGCGCCGCGTCGAGGAGGAGGGGCTCCCTGCCCGCGAGGCGCGGCACCGGCGCGCGGCAGCCTCGTTGCTCCAAGTGGCCGAACGGTTTGGCTTTTCTCCGCTCGTGGCGGAAGCCCACCGCCTGCCCATGCTCACCTCCTTGCGACTGCCGGAGCGCGTTCTCCAGAAGGGAGAGGCCGCGGTCCGCAGGCAACTCCTCGATCGGCACGGAATCGAGGTGGGGGGCGGCCTCGGCAAGCTGGCCGGAGCCATCTGGCGGATCGGTCTGATGGGCGAAAACGCTACCGAGGAGAGTGTCGAACGGCTTGCCGAGGCCCTGCAGGATCTACTGGGGTCCTGAGCGCTGCGATCCGCTCGACCCTCACCCCGGGCGAGCCGCGCTCTGGCCCCGCGCCTTGAGCTGTGCGCGCGCGTCCTTCGCATCGGGATGGAAACTATGGACGTCCTCGAGAGTGCGTGTGGGTAGGTCGATTCGGAAGCCTTGCGCGAGGTAGCCGACGAGATGGCGCTCCGGTACCAGGCCCACGCGAAGCAGGTTCGGAATCACGGTATCGACAATCGGGTCTGCGAGTCCTGTGAAGTCGATTCCTTCTGGGTTTGAGAACTCGGCAATCAGCTTCGGAAAGAAGGTTGCCGCGTCGACGCCTGCGGCTTGCAGCGCGCGCATCTGGGTCGTGAAGCTTGGCTGCGCGCGACCGGCAATCTTGCAGACGGCGTCGTACGCAAAGTCCTCGAGCCGCTGCCGCGTCGGTTCGTCGAGCTGTGGGATGCGCTCTTCGAGCGTGAGGACGCCATACGCCACGTGCCGTGATTCGTCTTCGTGGACGCGACCGATAAACTGTCGAAGCACAGGCTCCTCAGACATCTCGACGCCGAGCCGGAAGAATCCGAGAGCCACGCTCTCGAGGATCACCTGCATCCCCACGCATTTTGCTTCCCAGTCATGCTCCGTGAGCAGCTGCTGGATGATGGTCTTTAGATCCGGGTCGATCGGGTAGTAGTGACCGATTTGTGTAAGGTATCGTGCGAACACCTCGATGTGCCGCGCTTCATCCATCACCTGGACCGCCGCTGAGAATTTGCCCTCCACGTCGGGAACCGCGTTCACGAGCTGGCCGCAGGTCATAAGGGCGGCCTGCTCGCCGTGCAGCACCTGCGAGAGCGTGAAGATGGCAGCCTCGCGGTAGAGCTTGCGCTGCGTTTCGTGGGGCAGCTCCTGCACACAGGAGAGGCGGGAGAGGATGTCGCGCTTGGGATCGAGGATCTGCGCGTCCGGGGCGAACTCCTTCCAATCGACATCGAGCTCGGCGTTCCATTGATGGCGCTTCGACTTGCTGTAGAGCGCCTCGAGCTTGCTGGCCTCAAGGCCGTAGTCGTCTTGGAAGACGCTCCGCACGAGCGCATCCGTATCGAAGTGGCTGGGATCCATCTCGGGTCTCCTTGCGGCGGCACGTCCCCCAAACCCGGGCAGCTTACCGAGCGGTAAGCAGCGAGGTCAAGCCGGGTAGCCCCGGCGGCTCATTTGACCGGTTCGCGAGACGGGTGGTATAAGCCGCCTGTCGTCGCCTAGGTGCCCGACACGGGTGAAAAGGGAAGGCCGTGAAAATCGGCCGCGGTCCCGCCACTGTGTTTGGGGAGTTCCGACCGCAACGCTGCCAC
>DAIOWK010000134.1:0-8924 GCA_036758525.1 Myxococcota bacterium | reverse complement strand
GCGCTCCGGTCACGAGAATCGAGAGGGGCTGCCGAGCGTCTCGGCCCTTCCAGGTCTGGAGAGCGGCCACAGCGCGCGGCGAGCGCGCGGCGGCACCGAGCCCATAAGTCGTTTCGGTCGGATACGCGATGAGCCCCTCCGCGCGCACGTGCGCCACGGCCTCGAGGAGCGGGTCCGCCGTCACTGGGAGCGCTCCTCATCCGCCATGCACTGCACGATTGGGTGCTCTTGCGATTCCCGGCACCGCGATATCGCGGCGAAGATGCATCCCGTCGAAGCGAATCCTGCTCACCGCGGCGTACACCCGATCGCGGGCGTCGGCCACGGTGGCGCCTGCGGCGGTGACGCCGAGGACCCGCCCTCCGGCTGTCACGAAGCCACCATTGGATCCGCGGCGTGTTCCAGCGTGGAAGATGACGATCTGGGGGTCCCGCTCCGCCTCTTCGAGACCAAGGATTGTCTTCCCGGTCTCGTACTCGCGCGGGTAGCCGCCGGAGGCCAGCACAACACACACGGCGGCACCGGAGAAGCTCGGCGCTGCTGCGGGATCGAGGCGTCCCCGCGCAGCACCGTCGAGGAGCGGCACGAGATCTCCCTCCATTCGGACCACGAGGGGCTGCGTCTCCGGATCGCCAAACCGCACATTGAACTCGACGACGCGCGGCGCGCCTGTTTCATCGATCATGAGACCCACGTAGAGGACCCCAGCGTATGGACGGCCTTCCTCCGCCATGCCTCGGATCACGGGGTGGACGATCTCCTCAAGAACGCGCTTCTCCACCGCCTCGGAGAGAACGGGCGCAGGGGAGTACGCGCCCATCCCGCCCGTATTCTCGCCCTTGTCCCCGTCAAGAGCGCGTTTGTGGTCCTGTGCCGCTCCAAGCGGGACAACGCGGGTTCCGTCAGTCACGGCGTAGTAAGAAGCCTCATCGCCGGCAAGACGCTCTTCGATCACGACGCGCGCGCCCGCGGTCCCGAAGCGGCGCTCGTCCATGATCTCGGCAACGGCGCGCGCGGCGGCATCAGAGTGGTCACACACGAAAACGCCCTTCCCTGCCGCGAGCCCATCTGCCTTTACGACACAAGACCCCTCGTATCTACGCACGTGCGCACGGGCTCGCTCCGCATCGTCGAAGACTTCGAAGCGCGCGGTCGGGATGCGGTGGCGAGCCATGAAATTTTTGGCGACGGCCTTGCTGCTCTCGAGCTCTGCCGCCTCTCTCGACGGACCGAAGACCGCAAGTCCCCGCTCGCGGAGACGATCCGCGACGCCTGCGGCAAGCGGCGCCTCGGGTCCTACGACCACAAGGTCGACCGACTCACGCTTGCAAAGGTCACCGAGCGCCCCCGGGTTCTCGCCGGAAGTCTTGGGAAAGCAGGCCGCGACGCGCGCCATGCCATCGCTCCCGGGCGCGGCGAGGACGCGCTCGACACGCGGGCTTTGGGCGATTTTCCAGGCAAGCGCGTGCTCACGCCCACCGGAGCCCACGATGAGGACCCGCACGAGTTGACCTCCGTCGCCGGATTAGTGCCGGAAGTGGCGCACGCCAGTAAAAAGCATGGCAATCCCAAGGTGATCGGCCGCGGCAATCACCTCCGGGTCGCGCGTTGAGCCTCCGGGCTGGATGACTGCCGTGGCACCGGCCCTGACCCCTGCCTCAAGCCCATCGGGGAAGGGAAAATAGGCATCGCTCGCGAGGACGGAGCCTGAGAGGGTATGGCCTACCCGAGCGGCTTTCTCGCGTGCCGCGAGCACGGCGTCGACGCGCGAGGTAGCGCCGCCGCCCACAGCGAGCGTTCGGTCCGCTGCCGCGAACACGATGGCGTTGCTCTTCACATGCTTCACGATCTTCCAGCCGAAGGCGAGGGCACGGCGTTCGTCATCTGTCGGTTTGCGTGCTGTGACAACCTGGGCGTGGGCCATCTCGTCGCTCGCCAGGTCTGGCTCCTGGACGAGGACACCGCCATACACCTTCTTCCAATCCAGCTCGCTTCGGTCGATGCGCTCGGGGTGGAAGCGCAGAAGCCTGCGGTTCTTCTTCTTGCGCAAGAGCTCGAGCGCTTCGGGCGTGAACTCGGGCCCGATCAGCACCTCGGTAAAGATTTCGTCCACCGCACGCGCTAGGCCCAAGTCAAAGGGCCGGTTCACGACGACGATGCCACCGAAGGGCGATTCCGGGTCCGTCGCAAAGGCGTGTCGATAAGCCGCCGCGGGGCTTTCGGCAAGGCCTGCGCCACAGGGAGTATTGTGCTTTAGGATCGCGCACGCGGCGCCCTCAGACGGATCAAACTCCCCGATCAGCGCGAGCGCGGCCTGTACATCGACCACGTTGTTGAATGAGAGCTCCTTCCCGTGGAGGGTCTCGACAAGCTCGAGAAAGCTGCCGTAGAGCGCCGCGCGCTGATGCGGGTTCTCGCCGTAGCGCAGCGACCCCGCACGCGGGAGGTCAAGGCGCAGGCGGTCGGGAAGGCCGTCGTCGATGCTCTCGGCAGGCGATCCTCTCGAGAGGTAGGTGTGAATGGCGGCGTCGTACGCGGCCGTTCGGGCGAAGGCCTTCGTAGCGAGCCGCTCGCGCGTCGGCTGCGAGAGCGTGCAGCCCTCGCGGCGAAGCTCTTCCACCACGCCCGCGTAGTCGGCAGGATCAACGAGCACGGCGGCAAATGCATGATTTTTTGCCGCCGACCGGATCATGGAGGGACCCCCGATGTCGATCTTTTCGATCGCCTCGGCACGGCTCGTTCCCCGCTTCGCGACCGTGGCTTCAAACGGGTAGAGACTCACCACGACAAGGTCGATGAGACCGATTCCGTGACGCACGAGGTCTGCTTGGTCCTCGGGGAGATCCCGGCGCGCGAGGATCCCTCCATGCACCTTCGGATGGAGCGTCTTTACGCGACCCCCCAGCATTTCTGCGCTGCCGGTCAGCTCTGAGACTTCGACGACGCGAAGCCCGGCGCGGCGCAGGGTTTCCGCAGTGCCGCCCGACGCCACGAGCTCGACGCCGAGCGCTGCAAGGGCCTGGCCGAGCTCCACAAGCCCGGTTTTGTCAGAGACGGAGAGCAGCGCCCGCGCCACGCGTCTTCGCGGCGCACTGGGGGGTGCGGTCATGGGGGCCTCCACGAGAGGAAACGCTCCGAGCATCGACCGGGGGGGGCGGCGGGAACGCTGGACGTGTACCGACGGCAGACGCCGAAGTCAAACCACCGGAGAGACGTCTCCCTCGACGGCCACGCGGGGGACACGCGCGCCGATACGCGTCAAGAGCTCATAGGGCAGCGTCCCGGCTCGAGCTGCCGCCTCTTCGACGGGGAGCCCATCTCCAAACACGATCGCCTCATCCCCGACCGTCGCCGGCCCCTCGCCGGCGTCTACGGTGATGAGGTCCATCGAGACGCGGCCGATGATCGGGGCACGTCGCCCGCAGAGGAGGACTTCTCCCCGGTTTGCCATGGACCACGGCACGCCGTCGGCGTAGCCAATCGCAAGCGTCGCGACGCGCTTTGGCGCGGCCGCACGCCAGGTCGCGCCATAGCCCACGCCCTCGCCAGGCCGGACGTCGCGCACCTGAACGACCCGCGTTGCAAGCGTCATCACAGGGCGAAGCGAGAGCGGCCCCGAACTCGTCCCAGGGCGGGGCTCCACTCCGTAGAGCATGAGACCGGGCCGGACGGCGCTCGCCTCGGGCAATTCCTTGGCCAGGAGTTCGCCCGCGGCGAGTCCCGCGGAGTTCACGGCGTGGACGACGATAGGCTCGACACCGAGCCGCGCCGCCTCGCCGAGAACCCGACGCAGCGTTTGAAGCTGCTCGACCGAGGGCCCGAGGTCATCCTCGTCGGCCCGGGCAAGGTGAGTAAAGACGCCCTCGAGGCGAAGATCTGGGTCGCTCGCAACCCTCGCAAGGAAGCCCGCCGCAGTCTCCGCAGAAACACCTAGCCGGCGCATTCCCGTATCCACCTCGACGTGCACCGCCGCCCGTGCGCCGCGCCGGTGAGCTGCCTCTGCCAGCAACCTCACGTGGCCCTCGTGGTGCACGACCGGGGTGGCGCCGAGTGCGAGGACAGCCCGCGCTTCTTCGGCGTCCAGCACGCCACAAAGGACAAGGACGGGAAGGGTCACTGCGGCATCCCGCAGCTCCGCGGCCTCGCCTACCCGCGCTACCGCAAGGCGTTCGCAGCCCGCCCGCGCCAGCACGCGAGCCACACGTACGGCTCCGTGCCCATAGGCATCGGCTTTCACCACGGCAATCACGCTGCGCGGTCTGGCAAGGCGCCTTGCAAGGGCGTAGTTCGCCACTAGAGCGCTGAGATTGATACGCGCTACGGCAGGCCCGGGAAGCTCCACCGGCGGGTTTATAACCCATCGAAAATCAGGCCGAAATCCGGCTGCGGCGTTTGACCGGCAGGGGGGCTTTGGGTAGCCTTCGGCTCCCGAGCTGCTCGCCGCTCGGCCTCTTCGATGAGCGATCCCGATGCGATCCCATGGCCTCTCCGAGGAGACGCTTTCCATCCGAGTAAACGGTGATCTGCGCTCCCTCGCGGCGGGTTCGACAATCGCGGACCTCCTCTCAGAGCTCGGGCTCGGTACGCGGCGGGTGGCGATCGCGGTGAACCGCGGCGTGATTCCCAGGTCCCTCTACGGAGATCGCGTGCTCGAGGCGGGGGATCGGGTGGAGATCCTCGAGGCTGTGGGCGGAGGCTGAGTGATGACGGATTCCTACCGGCTAGGACCTCATGAGTTCCACTCGCGGCTCATCGTGGGAAGCGGCAAGTATGCCTCCCTCGAGCAGAATCTCGCGTGCGTCGAAGCCGCGGGCGCGGAGATGGTGACCGTGGCGCTCCGGCGGGTCCCCCTCCCCGCTCGCAGCAGTGGAGGGCGGATCCCGGGGGACGCATCCAAGGGCGAAAACCTTTACGACGCGCTCGCCACACGCGGCCTCACCCTCCTGCCCAACACTGCAGGTTGTTACACCGTTTCGGACGCTGTCACGACGGCCCACATGGGGCGCGAGCTCCTGGGCACAACGTTGGTCAAGCTTGAGGTGATCGGGGATGAGCGTACGCTCTTTCCTGACACCCCGGCGACGCTCGAGGCCGCACGGATCCTCGTCGGAGAAGGCTTCACGGTGCTTCCCTACATCGGCGACGACCCCGTTGCGTGCCAGCGGCTTGCGGCGCTGGGATGCGCGGCGGTCATGCCCTTGGCCGCACCCATCGGATCGGGTCTTGGCATCCGCAACCCCGCGAACCTCCGCATTATCCTCGAAACGGTCGAGCTGCCGGTGATCGTGGACGCGGGCGTTGGGACGGCGAGCGATGCCGCGGTGGCGATGGAGCTTGGCGCGACGGCCGTCCTCATGAATACTGGCATCGCCGCAGCGAAGGACCCCGTGAAAATGGCCAGAGCGATGCGACTCGCAATCGATGCGGGTCGCCTCGCTTACGAAGCGGGACGCATGCCGCGACGCCTCTACGCGTCGGCGTCGAGTCCCCTCGACGGCCTGGCTGGTTTCTAGCCCTGTCGGCGATTTCACGGCCCATCCTTTGTCTCGTGACGGATCGCTCCTTGGTCCGCCGTCCCCTCGAGGAGGTGGTTTCCGAAGCGGTCGCGAGCGGCGTGGATTGGGTGCAGATCCGCGAGAAGGACCTCACCGGAAAATCCCTCCTCGAGCTTTCTCAGCGCGTTGCCCGGGCGGCACGGAACGGAGCTTCGGCCCGCGGCGAAGCGGGCACCAGGGTGCGCGTCGTTGTCAATCGGCGCAGCGATGTAGCGCTCGCCTTGGGGCCGGGGACGGACGCCCCGCCCGAGGAGCGGATCGATGGCGTCCACCTCGGTTTCGATGGGGTGGGTCCCCTCGAGGCGCGTCAGCTTCTCGGCAGGGATGCCTGGATCGGGACTTCCTGCCACGCACCGGCCGAGACGCTCGCGGCGCGCGAGGCCGCCGCAAGCTATGTGCAGCTCGCGCCGGTTTTTCCTCCGCTTTCGAAGACTCCGCGCGGGCCGTCGCTCGGCCTCCCTGCCCTGGCGGCCGCGGCTCGAGGCGGTCTCCCGGTACTCGCGCAGGGCGGGATCGATGCGGAGAATGCAGGCGCGGTCGTGAATGCCGGCGCTGCCGGAGTGGCAGTCACCGGCGCCATCTTTCTGGCAGCGGATCCAGGAGAAGCGGCGGGGGCCCTGCGGCAAGCCCTCGATGCGGCGGCGCGGGCGCGCTAAGCCCGGCCCTGCGATTCGGCGAACTATTCGGGGTGCGGGCCATGGCTCGCGACGAGGAGAGTCGGTGGGAGAAACGAGGAACTCGAAGCGCATGGGGTGTGGCGCCCTGGCCGTGCTCGTCGTGGCGGCGGCAGCTCTCGCACGGGCCGAGGACGGACCCACGGCACAGCCAGACGCGAGCCATGCGACGGCCGATCCGCGTCCCGACCAAGCGCTCGATCAACTCCAAGAGCGCATCATCGCGGTCTCGGAGGCCGTAAAGCCCTCGGTCGTTCACATCGAGGCGATCGTGAAGATCGATGACCGGCGAAATCAGATTACGGGTTCCGGCGTCATCGCGAGCGAGGACGGTCTCATCCTCACCAACCACCACGTGGTCGAGCGAGCAGAGAAAGTCACCGTGACCGTTCCCGGCCACAAGACGAAATATCCAGCCCGCATCCTCGGGGCGGACAAGCAAACCGACCTTGCTGTCTTGCGAATCGAACCCGAAGGGAAGCTGCCTGCAGCACGCTTTGGGAAGACCGCCGACGTGCGGGTCGGCCAATGGGTCCTTGCCGTCGGAAACCCCTATGGGCTCGATGGCACAGTCTCCTTCGGCATCGTCTCTGGGAAAGGCCGTAACCTCGAGATCAACGACGTCTTGAACGATTTCATTCAGACCGACGCCATGATCGACTTGGGCTCCTCGGGGGGCCCTCTCGTCGACCTCTCCGGGCAGGTGATCGGCATCAACTCCCGTGGCCAGGGCCGCGGGATCGGCTTCACGATCCCGAGTGACACCGTCCAAGAGGTCATGCGGCAGATTGAAGACGGGGGAATCGAGCGCGGCTGGATCGGCATCACGATGCAGCCCCTCGACCGCGATCTTGCGACCTATTTCGGTGTCCCCGATGCCACGGGCGCGGTGATCAACAGCGTAACGGCCCACTCCCCCGCCGAGAAGGCGGGGCTTGAGCCGGGGGACATTCTCACCGAGTTCAATGGAACGTCGATCGAGGCGGAAAAGGACGAGGACCTGGGCACCTTTCAGCGCCTGGTCGCCCGCGTGCGGCCGGGTCAGCAAGTGAAGCTTGGCCTCCTGCGCAGCGGGAAGTCCCGAAGCGTGGAAGTCACAGTGGGGACTCAGCCCAAGATCGAGCCGGCACTTGCGGAGAGCGACGCGGGGTTCCAGGCGCAGGAGATTACGGAGAATCTTTACCGCGAGCAGCGCCTCGAGAGCCGCCGCGGTGCCTACGTTTCGTTCGTGGCTCGGGGTTCGCCTGCAAGCGAAGCGGGCCTCGCTCCCGGGGACGTCGTCGAGCGAGTCGAGAAGGCCGAGATCGGAGATCTCGATGACTTCCGCAGCGCTATGAATGCAGTTGCCCAAAAGCGTTCCTTCCTCATCACCGCGCAGCGAGGAAACGAGACCAAATTCCTTCTGGTGAAGCGGTCGGCCACCCTCAAGGCAGGGGAGCCGCGGGAAGGCTCGGACAAGACGGCCCGACCGGCACCGCCAGCGCCTGGAGCCCCCTAGGCGCTAGCCGCGATGAATCGCACGCCGAAGCCGTCCGCCGGTTGGGTGCCATGAAGGTCTGGGTGGCCGCCACGGCGACTTTGCTCGCCGTCACAGGGCCCGCCTCCGGAGCAGATCCCTTCCTGCGGCATACCCCAACCGTGGACGTCGTGAAGAGAGTCGGCCCGGCTGTCGTGAACGTCACAACGGAGCAGATTGTGGCCGGAGGGGGCGCCTTCCGACCCTTCAATGACCCCCTTTTCGATCGCTTCTTTCAAGATTTCTTCGAGCCCCGGGCGCCACAGACCCTAAAGAGCCTGGGCTCAGGGGTCCTCATCGATGCCGACCGGCACGTCCTGACCAACGAGCACGTGATTAGCCGTGCAAGCCGGATCCGCGTGACGCTCGCAGATGGGCGCGAGTTCGACGCCAAGCTCGTGGGCGCTGATCCGAATAACGATCTCGCCGTTTTGCGGGTCGAGTCGAAGGAGACATTGCCTTGGGTCCCCCCCTCGACCTCAAGCGACATCATGGTGGGCGAGCCCGTGATCGCGATCGGAAACCCCTTTGGCCTCTCGAATACTGTGACGACGGGGGTCATTTCCGCGGCCGATCGCTCAATCCGGACAGAAGACCGCGTCTACCACGGCTTCCTCCAGACCGACGCCTCCATTAACCCCGGGAACTCAGGTGGGCCGCTCCTCAACGCCGAGGGCTCGCTCATCGGCGTTAACACCGCGATCTATGGCGGTGCGCAGGGAATCGGCTTCGCCATCCCGATTGACGTCGCAAAGCGCGTTGTGAGTCAGTTGATCGCCCACGGCGAAGTCGCGCCCACCTCCCTCGGCTTCGAGGTGCAGGACGTTGACCAGCGCATGGCCGAGGTGATGGAGATCCCGCAGGGCGTCGCGGGCGCCCTTGTTTCCAATGTGCGACCGGGGGGACCCGGTGCGCGGGCGGGGGTCGCGCGAGGCGACCTTGTGACTCATCTAGCCGGCCAGTCGCTAAAGACAGCCCGGGACTTCTACGAGGTGCTGGGTTCTCTCACCGAAGGTGAGCCTGTGCAGGTTCGCATCTGGCGCGAGAAGTCCGAGCGCACGGTGCAGGTAAGCGCTGAGGCCCTGCCCCCGGGCGAAATCGACGCGCTGGCCGAACGGCTTCTCGGGCTTCGCCTTCGCCCCCGGGAGGGAGGGGGTTTCACGGTGGATTCAGTGCGGC
>DAIOWK010000133.1:0-9009 GCA_036758525.1 Myxococcota bacterium | reverse complement strand
CGCAAACCAAAATGGCCTCCCGCGTGTGGTGCGCCACGCCGCCAAGCGAGCCTCCGGAGGGCGAGGGCCGGATGAAGGCTCGCTCGTCTTGGGCCAGGCGCTCCATGCGGGTCTTGTCGCCAAGGATGCTGCCTCCCGTCACGGGACTCGTCGGATCGATGGCCAAGACCGCGACCCGATGGCCTGAAGCCAAGAGCCCTAGGCCGAGCGACTCGATGAAGGTGCTCTTGCCCACACCCGGGGCACCCGTGATGCCCACGCGACGCGCGCGGCCAGTGAGCGGGACAAGCCGCTCGAGGATCGTCTGTCCCTCGGCAGCCAGATCGGACCGTGTGCTCTCAAGCAGGGTGATGGTCTTGGCCACCGCGCGCCGCTCGCCGGCGCGAACGGCTTCGCACTGGGCCGCGAGTGCGGTGTCCCGCGCGTTCGGCGGGGACAACGGTTGGTTCATGCGCGGCGCGCTTTGATGGCGCGCAGCACCTCGCGGGCGGCCTGGGGCACCGGAGTTCCAGGTCCAAACACGGCCGCCGCGCCGTGCGCGCGCAGAAAGGCATAGTCCTTGGGCGGGATGACCCCGCCGACCACCACGGCGACCTCGTTTGCCCCCATCGCGCGCAGTGCATCGACCAGCTGCGGGACGAGCGTGCGATGGCCAGCCGCCTGGCTCGACACCCCCACGACGTGTACGTCGTTCTCGACGGCTTGGCGCGCAGCCTCCTCCGGCATCTGGAAGAGCGGCCCGATGTCCACGTCGAAGCCGAGATCGGCAAAGGCGGTGGCGATCACCTTCATCCCGCGGTCGTGTCCATCCTGCCCGAGCTTCACGACCAGGATGCGCGGTCGCCGCCCCTCAAGCTTCGCAAACTCGTCCACTTCGCGGCGCACCGCGTCGAACTCCGGATCGCCCTGGTAGACACTTCGGTACACGCCGGAGACGGATCGTATCTCGGCGCGGTGCCGCGTGAACACCCGCTCCAGCGTCTCGGAGATCTCTCCCAGGGTGGACCGAAGGCGCGCCGCGGCGACGGCCGCCTCGAGCAGATTGCCCTTGCCTGTGCGCGCCACTTCGGAAAGGGTCTCGAGCGCCGCGGACGCCGCTTTCGCGTCGCGGGTCGCGCGCACGCGCGCGAGCCGGGCAATCTGGGCCTCGCGGACCGCGCTGTTGTCGATGTCGAGGACCTCGAGCGGCTCCTCCTGCGGCGCCCGGTACTTGTTCACGCCCACGATCACATCCTCGCCGCGATCGATTCGCGCCTGGCGGCGCGTTGCGCATTCCTCGATCCGCAGCTTTGGCATCCCCGTCTCAAGCGCCCGCGCCATCCCTCCCATGGCCTCGACCTCCGAGATCACCTTGCGTGCCTTCTCCGCCAAGGCGTGGGTCAGCGCCTCCATGAAGTAGGAGCCGCCGAAGGGATCGATGACATGCGGGATGCCCGTCTCCTCTTGGACGATCAACTGGGTGTTGCGCGCGATGCGCGCCGTCGCATCCGTGGGAAGACCCACCGCCTCGTCCATCGCATTGGTGTGGAGCGACTGCGTACCGCCGAAGACCGCCGCCAAGGCCTCGATCGACGTGCGGATCACGTTGTTCATCGGGTCCTGCTCGGTCAGTGTCCAGCCTGAGGTTTGGCAGTGGGCGCGAAGCATCGAACTTTCGAGCTTCTGCGGTCGAAACGGCGCCATGAGCTCCGCCCAAAGCAGCCGAGCGGCGCGCATCTTCGCGATCTCCATGTAGAAGTTCATGCCGATCGCCCAGAAGAAGGACAGGCGCGGCGCGAACTCATCCACCTCGAGGCCTTTGGAAAGAGCGGCTCTGACATACTCGAGCCCGTCCGCCAGCGTGAACGCAAGCTCGAGGTCCGCGGTGGCCCCGGCTTCCTGCATGTGATAGCCGCTAATTGAGATCGAGTTGAACTTCGGCATGTGCCGGCTCGTGTACTCGATGATGTCGGCGACGATCCGCATGCTCGGGGCGGGCGGATAGATGTAGGTGTTGCGGACCATGAACTCTTTCAGGATGTCGTTCTGGATCGTCCCCGTGAGCTTCTCCTGGGGGCAACCCTGTTCCTCGCCGGCCACGATGAAGCAGGCCATCACGGGGAGCACGGCTCCATTCATGGTCATCGACACGGACATTTGATCGAGGGGAATCCCGTCGAACAGGATCCTCATATCCTCGACGGAATCGATCGCGACTCCCGCCTTCCCGACGTCGCCCACCACCCGCGGATGGTCCGAGTCGTAACCCCGGTGCGTCGCGAGGTCGAAGGCCACCGACAAGCCCTTCTGGCCCTGGGCCAGATTGCGGCGGTAGAAGGCATTGCTCTCTTCCGCGGTGGAATACCCCGCGTACTGCCGGATCGTCCAGGGCCGATTGGCGTACATGGTGGCGCGGGGGCCGCGCAGGAAGGGCAGAAGGCCGGGGAGCGAGTCCACGTGGGGAAGTCCATCGAGATCCGCTGCGCGGTAGAGCGGCTTCACCACCACTCCCTCGGCCGTCTCCCAGGCGAGGCTCTCCGGGTCCTTCCCGCGCAGCTCCTTTCGGGCCTCCGCCCGCCACGCCTCGAGCTCTGCCCGGTCTTTCCCGCTTCGCACCGCCATCTCCCACTCCTTGAACGCCGACCTTTGCCGGCGCTCCTCTGAGTCACATCGAGCGCCGATAGCGCCCGCCCACCGCGAAGAGTGCTTCGGTGATCTGGCCGAGGCTTGCGACCTTCACCGTCTCCATCAGCTCGGCGAAGACGTTCCCCCCGGAAAGCGCCATCACCTGGAGACGGCGCAAGGCGAGCGGCGCCTCTTCCCTGTGTCGGTCGTGGAAAGCCTTTAGGGCGGCAAGCTGGCGCTCCTTCTCGTCCTCGCTCGACCGCATGAGGGCCGCCGGCGGGGGCGCCTGCACAGGCTGTGGATTCTCGAAGGTGTTGACACCCACGATCGGCAGTTTGCCGCTGTGCTTCAGGGTTTCATACTCAAGGCTCTCGTCCTGGATCCTGCCGCGCTGATAGAGCGTCTCCATGGCGCCGAGTACCCCCCCGCGCTCGGCGAGGCGCTCAAACTCCCGCAGCACAGCCTCCTCGACCAGATCTGTGAGCTCCTCGATGACATAGGCGCCTTGAAGGGGATTCTCATTCCGCGCGAGACCCAGCTCGCGGTTGATGATGAGCTGGATGGCGAGGGCACGTCTTACCGAATCCTCCGTGGGCGTCGTCACGGCCTCGTCGAAGGCATTCGTGTGGAGGCTGTTGCAGTGATCCTGAAGCGCAGTCAGCGCCTGGAGGGTCGTGCGGATGTCGTTGAAGGCCATCTCTTGGGCGTGAAGCGAGCGCCCGGACGTTTGGACGTGGTACTTGAGCTTCTGGCCGCGTTCGGCGGCGCCGTAGCGCTCGCGCAGCGCAATCGCCCAGATCCGCCGGGCCACCCGCCCGATCACCGAGTACTCCGCGTCGAGACCATTGCTGAAGAAGAAGGAGAAGTTCGGCGCAAACTCGTCGATCGCCATCCCCCGCGCCAGGTAGTACTCGCAGTAGGTAAAGGCGTTGGCGAGGGTGAAGGCGAGCTGGGTCACGGGGTTCGCTCCGGCCTCGGCGATGTGGTAGCCGGAAATCGAGACGGAATAGAAGTTCCGCACCGCGTTCGCGATGAAGAACTCCTGCATATCACCCATCATGCGCAGGCCGAACTCCGTGGAGAAGATGCAGGTGTTCTGGGCTTGGTCCTCCTTCAGGATGTCGGCCTGAACGGTGCCGCGCACGCCCGTCAGGGCCTCGGCCCGAAGGCGCGCAAACGTGTCGGCGTCGAGCGCGTCGGATCCGGCAATGCCGAGGAGCCCGAGCCCAAGGCCCGAGTGACCCTGCGGCAGCTCTTCGGCGTAGCGAGGCAGCGTGCCCGGGCTCTTCCGCGCGCGAACCGCCTCGAGGCTCCCCGAGGCGCGCAGGTGCTTCTCCACCGTCTGGTCGATCGCCGCATTCAGAAAGAATGCGAGCAGGATGGGAGCGGGGCCGTTGATCGTCATCGAGACCGAAGTCGTGGGATCCAGGAGGTCGAATCCCGAGTAGAGCTTCTTGGCGTCATCGATCGTGCAGACCGAGACGCCGGAGTTCCCGACTTTCCCGTAGATATCCGGTCGCAGGTCGGGATCGCGCCCGTAGAGGGTCACGCTGTCGAACGCCGTGGAAAGGCGCGCCCCGCGCGGTCCGCGGCAGAGCAAGTGGAACCGACGGTTGGTGCGCTCGGGCGTGCCCTCCCCCGCGAACATGCGCGTCGGGTCCTCGCTCTCACGCTTGAAGGGGAATACGCCGGCGGTAAACGGGAAGACCCCGGGCAGGTTCTCGAGGCGCAGGTAGCGGAGCAGCGACCCCCACTCCTCGCTCCTCGGGAGCGCCACCTTGGGCAGGAGCGTGTGGGAGAGGGTCTCCACCTGATTTTCCACCGCGAGGCTGCGCTCGCGTACCGCGTACTCCTGACGGGGTGCCCGGTAGCGGGCCCGCAGGGCGGGCCAAGCCGTGAGCGCGGCGCGGTCCTCGGGCCCTAGCTCTGCGAGCGAGGCGTCGTAGCGCAGGCGGAGCGCGCGCAGCCCGTCGTCTCCCGCCGCGTCAAGCGCCGCGTCGCCGTAGGGCGTAGCTCCCTCCGGCGGCCTGTCTCCAAGCTCCCGCAGGCTGCGCGAGAGCGCCCACGCACTGGCCGCGCGCTCGGCAAGAGCCTCGGTGCGCGCCCTGTAGCCGCGCACGACCTCGGCAATCTCTGCGAGATAGCGCACGCGGGCGGCGGGAATGAGGGGCTGCGGGGGCTCGGCCTGTGCTGCTCGGTCAATGCCTTCCCGGGGGCGCGCTGCGCCGCCCGGCGCAAATTTCGTCTTGTCCGAGAGCTCTGCCAGGAGCGCGGCGTAGAAGCGATCGGTTCCCGCATCGCACCATCGACTCGCAACCGTGGGATACACGGGCACCGCGTCGTCGGGGACGGCCCAGGAGTTGTGGTTTCGGCGCCACTGCTTGCGCACGTCGCGCAACGCATCCTCGGCCCCTGCGCGGTCGGACTTATTCAGCACGACCAGGTCCGCGAGCTCCAACATGTCGATCTTCTCAAGCTGGGAGGGGGCGCCGTATTCTGGGGTCATCACGTAGACCGACAGGTCCGCAAGGTCGATGATCTCGGAGTCGCTCTGTCCGATCCCCGCCGTCTCCACGATCACGAGCTCAAAGCCTGCGGCCTGAAGAACCGACACCGCGTCGCGTATCGCCGTCGAGAGCGCGAGGTGCGCCTGCCGCGTGGCGAGAGAGCGCACGAAGATCGTCGGCGCATGGATGGCATTCATGCGGATGCGGTCACCCAGGAGAGCCCCGCCCGAGCGCCGACGGCTTGGGTCTACGAGCAAGATCCCCACCGAGCGCAGGGGGGCGTCGAAGCGCAGGCGACGCACGACCTCATCCACCACGCTCGACTTGCCCGCCCCCCCCGTTCCGGTAAAGCCCACGACTGCTGCAGGGCGTGCGGGACGGCGCCGTGCGAGCTCTGCCCGCAGCCGCTCGAGCGCGAGACCGCCGCGGGGTCCTTCCTCCTCGAGGAAGGTCACGAGCCGCGCCACCGCGAGCGGGTCGCCTACGTGGAGGCGCGCGAGGAGATCCTCCGGCCGGGGAAGGCTCCGCTCCGGACACTCGTCCAAGATGATCCGCACCATGCCCTCGAGACCGAGGCGACGACCGTCCTCCGGACTAAAGATCCGCGCGACCCCGCAGGCGTGGAGCGCTTCGATTTCCTCGGGCACGATCACGCCACCACCGCCGCCATACACACGGACGCGCTCTGCCCCCCGTTCTCGGAGCTGATCGACGAGATAGCGGAAATACTCGAGGTGCCCCCCTTGGTACGAGGACACGGCCACGGCGTCCGCGTCTTCTTGAACCGCCGCCTCCACCACCTCTTCCACAGAGCGGTCGTGACCGAGGTGAACGACCTCGGCTCCGAGCTTCTGGAGGAGCCGGCGGATGATGTTGATGGAGGCATCGTGGCCGTCGAAAAGCGAAGCCGCCGTCACGACACGCACCCGACTCGCTGCGTGCCGCAGAAGCGTCGCCTGGGCCGCCGGTAGCGCGGAGCTCATCCCGTACGCCTGCGTGCGTTGGAGAGAGCACCGATCCGACTCGCCACCCGTGCCCGGTACTTCGCGATCTCGTCGCGCAGCCGGGTGAGCACGCCAATCCGGGCATCGACGTCCGCCACGCGGCGCCCGAGGAGCTCGTCGAGCCGCTCGAGCATGGCTCGCGTCGAGCCTCCGATGGCGTGCACTGCGTTCAGATCACGGATCTCGGCCAGCGGAAGGCCGAGTGCCTTGAGCCGCTGGATAAAGCGCAGGCGCTCGAGCTCGTCGGCCCCGTAGACGCGTCGCCCGGCCGCGCGGCGGCGAACGCCGGGAAGGAGCCCGAGCTCCTCGTAGTAGCGCACGGTGCGCGGGGAAAGCCCCGTGCGCTCACAGATTTCTCGGATCGAGAGCCCGCTCGCTGAGGTTTGCCAGTTCACGTCAACTGGCTAGCAAAGGGCCCGCGTCTGCGCCAATCCGCAGGGCCCGGGCGGCGACGAAGGCCTTCTCCGGCCGTGCTAGACGGGGGGCACCGAGCGGCGCTTGTGCGGCGGGAGGTCGCGCCGGCCCCGCGCAACCACCAGGCGAGAGACCAGCTCCTCGCGGAGTGCCTCAGGTGACACCACCGCGTCGACCACGAGCTCGCTCGCGAGCCGCTCGATATCGACTTCAGAGGAGTACTCTTCGCGCAGCTTGTGCACGAAGGCTGCGCGTTCGCTCTCGGGCAGCGCTTGAATCCTGTTGTAGTAGACCGCATTCACCGCGGCTTCGGGACCCATCACAGCGATCATCGCGGTCGGGAGAGCGAGACACGCGTCCGGTTCGAAGCCGGGCCCGCTCATGGCATAGAGACCGGCCCCGTAGGCCTTGCGTACGATGACCGAGATGCGGGGCACCGTGGCCTCGGAGACCGCCATGATCATCTTCGCGCCCGCCCGAATGATGCCTTGGCGCTCCACCTGCTTCCCGATCATGAATCCGGGCACGTCCGCCAGGTAGATGAGTGGGATCCCGAAGGCGTCGCAGAGCCAGATGAAGCGCGCCGCCTTGTCGGCGGAGTCCACAAACAGAACGCCGCCTTTCACCTTGGGCTGGCTCGCCACAAGACCCACCGGGTGGCCGTCGATCCGGGCGAAGCCCGTCAAGATCTCCCCCGCAAACAGCTTCTTGATCTCGAAGAACGAGCCCGCGTCGACCAAGCGGTCCACGACTTCGCGCATGTCGAAGAGCTTGTTCTCCTCGCGTGGAATCACCGACTCGAGTTCTGCCGGCGATTTGAGAGGAGCCGCGGGGGCACTCCTGGGAAGCGCGCCGTCGGCGTGACTCGGCAGGTAGGAGAGGTAGCTCCGGGCGGCGGCGAGCGCCTCGGGCTCGTCGTTGGCCAGTAGGTCTCCGCAGCCCGACACCGTGCAGTGCATGCGAGCTCCACCCATTTCCTCGAGGGTCACGGTCTGGCCGATCACCATTTGCGCCATGCGCGGCGAGCCCAAGTACATGCTCGCATTTCCGTTCACCATGAAGACGACGTCGCAAAACGCCGGGATATAGGCCCCCCCCGCCGCCGACGGGCCGAAGAGCAGGCAGACCTGGGGCACCATGCCGGAGAGGCGGACCTGGTTGTGGAAGATGCGGCCCGCGCCGCGGCGGCCGGGAAACATCTGCACCTGATCGGTGATGCGCGCACCCGCCGAATCCACGAGGTAGACCAGGGGAACGCGCAGGCGCTCCGCGCGCTCCTGGATCCGCAGGATCTTCTCCACCGTCCGCGCACCCCAGGAGCCCGCTTTCACGGTGGAATCATTTGCCATGACGCAGACCGTGCGCCCGCCGATCTGGCCGGTGCCCGTCACCACGCCATCCGCCGGCAGATCCGCAGCGAGGGCGTTGGCGAATGCGCCGTCCTCCACGAACGATTCCGGATCGAGCAGAAGAGCCAAGCGCTCGCGGCAGAAGAGCTTGCCCTCCCCCGCCGCCTTCGCGTGGTATTTCTCGTCTCCGCCGCGGCGGATTCGCGCGAGCTCGCCGCGGACTTCCTCGCCGCGCTTCATGCCGCTCCCTGGCGCGCCCGATCGCGCAGGCCGAGCCTGGCCCGCAGCACCCGCCCAGGGAGGAGCCGCTTTAGCACCTGGCCTTCGAGCCACGCCGTGGTGTCCACGAGCGCGCCGAGCTCCACCCCCGTCGCAACCCCTGCGCTCTCGAATAAATCCACCACGTCCTCGGTGGCCACATTGCCCGAAGCGCCCGGTGCGTAGGGGCAGCCTCCGAGTCCGCCGAGCGAGGCGTCGAAGGTGCGCACGCCCATCTCATAGCCCGCCTGCACATTCGCGAGCGCCCGACCATAGGTGTCGTGGAGATGAAGCGCGATCCGAGCAAGGGGTACTGCGCCGGAAACCGTGGACACGAGCTCGCGCACCTGCTTCGGGTGCCCCACACCGATCGTATCGCCGAGGGAGATCTCCTCCACACCGAGCGCGACGAGATCGGCCGCAAGCTCCGCAACCTTGCCCGCTGCAACTGCACCCTCATAGGGACAGCCGCAGACCGTTGAGACGTACGCCCGAAGGCCCACCCGGTCGGCACGCGCGCGCTCCGCCACGGGCCGAAATCGCTCGAGCGACTCGGCGACGCTGCAGTTCACGTTTTTTCGGTTGTGGGTCTCGCTCGCCGAAACGAAAAGCGCTGCGACAGGAAGCCCGGCCGCGCGGAATCGCTCGTAGCCCCTTTGGTTCGGGACGAGTGCGCTGTAGCGCACCCCATCGCAGCGGGGTACGCGCGACGCGACTTCATCCGCGTCGGCGAGCTGCGGAATCCAGTGCGGGGAAACGAAGGACGTGATCTCGATGCGGCGGAGTCCCGAGCGCGCAAGGCGCTCCACCAGCTCGATCTTGTCGGCCGTCGCGATGGCCTCGGGCTCATTTTGCAGGCCGTCGCGGGGCCCC
>DAIOWK010000132.1:6768-9067 GCA_036758525.1 Myxococcota bacterium | reverse complement strand
TTTTGCCCCTCGAGAGGCCTTTGGAGGAACCAGGATGGGACGCGCAGGGGAGCTAGCGCAAACGAACCGGAAGTGCGGTCGGGCCGCGGAGCACGATCGAGGCCTTCCAGCCGGGCGGCGCCGCTGGTCCGTCGAAGTCTGGGAAGCGGCGCAGGAGCGCGCGTAGCGCCACCTGTGCTTCCAATCGCGCCAGCGCTGCGCCAAGGCAGTAGTGGTTCCCCAGGCCGAATGCGAGATGGCGGTTGTCGGCGCGCCCCACGTCGAAGCGCTCGGCATCGGCAAACTGCTCGGGGTCGCGATTGGCCGCCGCGATGAGCGCAGCGACGATCACACCGGGTTTGAGCCGGACACCGGCGAGCTCCACGGGCTCCACGACAGCGCGGTCGGTGAGCTGGACCGGCGGCTCGAAGCGCAGGCACTCCTCTACGGCGCTCGGGATGAGAGCGAGATCGTCCTGGAGCCGTTTGCGTTCGCCCGGGTACCGGAGGAGGAGCAGGACGGCGTTTCCGATCAGGCTCGTCGTCGTCTCATTTCCCGCGGCAAGCAGCAGCGACGCCAGAGCGATGAGCTCGCCCTCCGCGAGCGACTCGCCGTCCTCCCTGGCTTCGCTCATGGCGGAGAGCAAATCGTCCTGTGGCGCGTGACGCCGCTCCGCCAAGAGTCCGCGGAGATATGCGGAGAGCTCTCGGTTGGCGCGCTTCGGCGGATCGAGGCCTTCATGGCCCGACAGGGGATCGAGGAGCTCGACCAAGGCGTCTGACCAGGCACGAAAGCGTACATGCTCGGCAGACGGAGCGCCGAGGAGCTCGGCGATCACGATCGTGGGAAGCGGCTGCGCGAAGTCGCGGATCAGATCGACCTCGCGTTGGGCCGCCATGCGTTCGAGGAGAGTCTCCGCGAGCGCCTCCACACGTGGCCGTAGCGCCTCCACACGTCGAGGTGTAAAGGCCTTGGAGACAAGACCACGGAGCCGGCGGTGGCGTGGTCCGTCGATCATCAAGAGGTTGTTGTCGACCAGGTCCTCGAAGTCCTGCGCCCCGCGCGTCGCACGGCGCATCATCTTCATCAGGGCCACCTCGTCGCGGTTGGTCGAGAAGGCGGGCTCTTGCAGGATGCGCTCGACGTCCCCGTAGCGTGCAGCGGCCCATCCCCCCAAGAGTCGGAGGCGTACTAAGCCTCGTTCGCGGAAGCGGCGGTAGTTGGGATAGGGGTCCCGTCGCACGTCCGGGTGCCAGAATCGGAGAGACGGAGAGAACGCGCCTAGCATGCGCATCCATCTCTCGCTCGCGATCAGTCGTTGGAGGAATCGAAGCACGGCGTCGTCCCTCTCGTCCGCGGATGTGTACCACGAACGACGGCCGTCTCCTATCACTGACTTGGAGCGTGATGCGCCGAACGGGGACCATCGGCCGAGGCCGCTTCGGCCCAGGGGGTCAGCGAAGGCATCAAGTACGCGACACGAAGCGCATCCACGCGAGCTCGCCGGGAAGGCGGACGGCTTGGCTATTCCACCAGGTCAGACTCCGTCTCGTCATTGCGCGGCGCGCATCCGAGGTGCGACTTAGCGCTTGCCCTGGTTCTTGTGCAGCACGGTATCGAGGTTGGTCTTCGCGAGACTCCATCCGGGGTCAAGATCAAGCGCTTGTCGGTAGCTTGCCACCGCTCCATCGAGATCGCCGCGTGCTGCAAGTGCGGCCCCCATCCCGTTGTACGCGGTCGCCATCCCGGGGGCTAGATCAATCGCTTTGCGGTACTGAACAACTGCATCGTCCATGCGGCCGATGCCAAAGAGAAGATCCCCAAGGTCTTCGTATGCGACGGCGAAGTCGGGTTTGAGGTCTATCGCCCTTTCATATTGCACGAGCGCTTCGTCAAATTTCCCTTCGCGGTGCAACGCGACTGCAAGCGCGTGGTGGGCCTCCGCCAGCCCCGGATCGCTGCGCAGAGCCTGCCCGTACATCGCGACAGCGTCCTCGAGCTTCCCCTGGAGCAGCAGCGCATTGCCAATTCCGATCAGGGCTTGAGGGTGAGGAGGACTGATCTCGATCGCTCGCCGATAGCTCTCAATCGCCTCATCGGCTCGCTCTTGGGCAAGAAACGCATTCCCAAGGCTGTAGTAGAGCGAACCGAATCTGCGCGGAAGCGTGCCGGGTATGGGCGATGCGATCTTCGCTGGGGTGCTCTTTGCGTCCTGATTCATCAGGCTGTCAAAACTCTGAGCGATGACATTGCTAGGGTCGATCTGAAGGGCGCGGTCGACCTTGCGCAGTCGCAGGCAACGACCGATCTCTCAATCGAC
>DAIOWK010000132.1:0-6758 GCA_036758525.1 Myxococcota bacterium | reverse complement strand
GCGCAGAGCCTCGCGGTCCGCTGTACCTGCAGGGGACCGCGCGCCAATGATGATGCGACCCTCGTATCTCGGAGTGGTCGCTCCTCCTGCGCCGGAATTCAGGAGATCGGATGCGTCGTCCAAGAGCTCGGCGATTCGCGCTTCCTGCGCTTCTTGCTCGCGCGCCGCATCGCGATAGAAGTTGATGAAAACACCAATCACTGCGATCGCAGCCAAGATCAACGCTGCTCGTGGAAGGGAATGGCTCGCCCCCCGCTCTCGCACGGTTGCCTCCAGTCCAAACCCCCTCCCCCGCAAGCGTTATCCTACCCCCGATAGATCCGGCGGGTGAAGATTCTGTGCGGAGCGTCACCATTTCACGCTTCGTGAGGCTTACTTGGCAGTCCTGTGTGGTTTCGGTGGGGAGGTGACCACGCGACCCAGGGGCGCCACCGCCAGGGCGGCGACCCCATCGCGTGCGTCCAGGAGGGCGTGTCAGCGCAGCAGGGAATCCACGACGTGTCCGACCAGCGCTCCGCCGAGCCAAGAGCCGAGCCCCACCACCATCAGGAGGCCGAAGCGTACGATCTCAGGTGTGTTTATGGGCCACTCGCTGACAGACATGATGCGGTGTTCGTAGGCGAGCAGGCCCGGCATCCGCACGGCGGCTGCGGCGACCTCGGGGTCTGCGCTGAGCAAGGTCTCACGATTGCGGTGAATCGCTTCGCGCACACGTCCGAGTTCGGCCTCTTTCTCGGCGCGGAAGCCCCCGAAGCGGGCGTAAGAACGCGATTGTTCCCAGAGAAGCGGTTGCGCCAAGGACAAGGCCAGTCAGCCACGAGAAACGCTGGTCCACGAAGATGATCGAGGCGATCGAGCTCCCGCCGATCCACAAGAAAGCAGCGCGCAACCCGCGACGACCAAAGCGAACGAGGTGCTCGGGCTGGAGGAGGTCCACGTGGCGCAGGGCGTCTTCCAGCTGCGCGAAGATGGAGTTCGTCTCCAAGGCCTCGACCACACGGCGTCCCAGAATCGCGAACAGGAGGGTATTGGACGCGAGAGCCCACACAGAGTCATGGTTCCAAGGTTCACGTGTCAGCAAGTACGGCTTCCAGGAGCTTTGGCTTGTGACGAGGAGAAGACCGAGGGGAACCGCAGCGATGGTCCCGAGCCAGGCGCGAGAGTGAGACCTGTTCCGCAATCGATCCACAAGGGTAGGAGGCTCCTCCACTAAGGAAGGATGGGTACACAAGGCCTCGGCATCCCGGATGTCTTCCCGGCGGCCATAGGCGGTTGCCCCACCGCGAATCCCGTCAGAAGAATGATCGTCAGTGCAATCCGAGGAACGACCATTTCGGGGCTTGTGAGGGCATGCTGTGCCGCGTAGCCCAGCTGACTGAAGGCAGACTCCCAGATCAGGTAGAGGGTCAAGAGCCCCATGCAAACGAGAAGGCCGCGGACCGCCGGGGGAGGCGACTTGGCCTTCGCAGCGCGCCACGTGCGCAACGTCGGAAGTAGACCGTGGGCTCGAAAAGCCCTCACGAGTGCAATCTAGCACTGGGCGGAGGACCGAGGTCTAGCGTCTATCCGTTCATCTTGGAGCCGCAGCTACTGCGCGTGTCGGTACGGCGACACGGCGCGTCATGCTTTCGCGCGATCATCTACGTCGGGAAAACCTCAGGAGGAGGAGAAGCCGTGGCGCATCGTAATCGCGGAGGATCCTGGCGAATCGCGCTGATCCTGGTTCTCGGAATCGCCGCCTTCGCGGGCTTTGTTCTGAAGCGACAGCTCGAGTCGCCCGAAGTCGCGACGGAAGCCGGAAAGGCTGACTTCCGCCGCTATTGTGCGGAGTGCCATGGTAGCGACGGACGAGGCGACGGTCCGCGGGCCGAGAAACTCGCTCGTCGCCCAGCGGATCTCACACTACTTGCGGCGCGAAACGGCGGTACTTTCCGCGCTCCCGACATCCGAGACTTCATCGACGGTCGCGCCTTCGAAGCGACGCACCAAGATCGGGAAATGCCCATTTGGGGGAAGCTCTTCAATGGTCATGAGGACGGGCACGCCGCGGATCCAGAAAGCGAGCGCCGCGCGCGCATCGACCATCTGGTCGCCTACCTCTGGTCGCTTCAGCGCGCGCCCGCTCCCAGCGATCCTGACGCGCGCTCGCGATGACGAGTCTACAAGCTTCTTCTCGCCACTGAGCGCGCCGTCACGATCGTTTCGTTCTCTCTTCCGAAACCTCGTTTCCCCTGTTGTGCAGGGATAGAAGGGAGAGCCTGCAGAGGACGTGTCCATTCTCAAGAGGAGGCAGGAGCCCGGCCCTTGAGGGGTCGCTCGAGGCAAGGTCTTGGAGGCCCGATCCAGCGATCCGGCGCGGCCTTCAGTGGGCTGACCTCAGCGCAGCACGGCGAGCTCCCGAGTCCCTTCCCTGCGATTGGCTTCCCCGCAACGAGGCGCGATAGAATGGAGCTACGGCGGACCTGTCTTGGTGAATACGTCGACAGACCTTGCCGCGGCGCTGCTCGAGGTCGCGCGATCGACGGCCACGCAGCGGGACCTTGGCACCCTGCTCCACGACCTCGTCGAGGTCCTTCCGAGATGTGCCTCCTTCGACAGCTTGTGCCTTGTGCTGCATGAGCCAGCGCACGGTGTGATGCGGCTCCACAGTGTCGCCGCCTCCAATCCAACGCCCTGTATCGTCGCCGAAGTGCCTGTTTCGGAGACACCCGCCGGCATCGCGTGGCAGACCCAAGAGCCCGTCGTGGTGGCGAACATCGATACCGATACCCGCTTTCCCATCGTGACAGGAACTTTGCGCGGCCAGGGGACGAAGTCGTATTGCGCGGTACCGCTTACTTCGCCTCTGCGGCGGCTTGGCGCGCTGATCTTCGCAAGCGCGAAGGAAGGCGCCTTCGGGCCCGAAGTTGTGCAGTTCCTGCTGCCGCTTGCCAACCAGGTGGCCCTCGCGGTCGACAATGTCCTCCATCACGAAGTGGCAGAGAAGGCGCAGCAGGAGCTTGCGCAGGAGCGCGATCGCCTCCGACTGCTCCTCGAGGTGAACAATACCCTGGCCTCCAACCTCGAGTTCCGCGCGCTCTTTAGCGCCGTCACCGCGATTCTCCGGCGCCTTGTCCCGCACGAGTACACAAGTCTCGCGATCTACGACGAAGATCGGAAGGCGTTTGGCATCCGCGCGCTTGAGTTCACCGGGAAGGATTTCCTGATCGAGCGGAGCTCGGTTTCCGCCGAAGGTACCCCAGCGGGCGTGAGCTTCGCGGCAGGCCAACCGATGCGATTCACGCGAGCGGACCTCGAGCAAATGTCGCACGAATTCGTGGCGCGGCTGCTCGCGGAAGGTGTCCAGTCCGTGTGTTGCGTACCCTTGACCGTGCGGGACCACAGACTCGGAACGCTCAACGTCGGAAGGCTCGACGGCGAGCCCTTTACCACCGACGATGTGGACCTGCTTGCTGCCGTGGCCCACCAGGTTGCCTTCGCTGTCGAGAACATGCTTGCGTTCCAGGAGATCGCCGGACTCAAGGATCGGATCGCCGCGGAAAACGTCTACCTTCAGGAGGAGATCCGCACCGAACGCAACTTCGAGGACATCATCGGTGAGTCCGAGTCGTTGCGGCAAGTGCTTGAGATGGTTGAGACGGTGGCGCCGACCGAGTCGACGGTGTTGATCCGCGGTGAGACAGGGACGGGCAAGGAGCTGATCGCACGGGCGATCCACGACCGCAGTGCGCGACATGAGCGAAGTCTCGTGAAGGTCAACTGCGCCGCCATCCCGACGGGCCTGCTCGAGAGCGAGTTGTTCGGCCACGAGCGCGGCGCCTTTACCGGAGCCGTCGCTCAGCGGATCGGGCGCTTCGAACTGGCCCATGGCGGGACCCTTTTCCTGGACGAGATCGGTGATATCCCGCTTGAGCTCCAACCGAAGCTGCTCCGCGTGCTCCAGGAGCAGGAGTTCGAGCGACTTGGAGGCACCCGGACGATCCACGCGGACGTTCGATTGGTCGCCGCGACAAACCGGAACCTCGAGGAAATGGTCGAGAGCGGGAGCTTCCGCCGCGATCTCTACTACCGCCTGAACGTGTTTCCCATTGTGCTTCCCGCGCTTCGCGAACGCCGCGCCGACATCCCGCAGCTTGTGCGCTACCTGGCGCAGCGGCTCGCACGACGCATGAACAAGCAGATCGAGATCATGCCTGCAGAGGCGATGGCTGCGCTCTGCCGCTACGACTGGCCAGGCAACGTGCGCGAGCTCGAGAATCTGATCGAACGGGCGGTGATCTTGACCCGAGGACCCGTGCTGCGGGTGCCGATGTCAGAGCTTCGCGCCCAAAGCAGCTTGTACTCGAGCCCGGGAACGCTCGAGGCAACGGAGCGCGAGGCGATCGTCCGTGCACTCCGCGAGACTCGCTGGGTGATCGGCGGCGCGGAAGGCGCGGCCAGCCGTCTGGGGGTGAAGCGCTCAACGCTCCAGTCCCGCATGAAAAAGCTCGGCATCAGCCGACCGCACGCCTAACGCCGTCCCTGCCGAACCCTGGGTGAGCTGCGGGCATCTCGAGAGCTGTGTCAGGGGGCCCCGCGGCCCACCACCATGTGTCGAAGAGACTCAGCCTTGTTTAGCGCGGACCGCCAAGAGATGGGGAAACGGCCTCCCGTTTTCGGCACGTTGTTTGCGGTCAACTCAGGCAGGATGCTGCGGATCACGATCAGAAGTCACGCTGGACGCACGACGATCGCGCTTGAGGGACGACTGGCCGGGCCTTCGGTGGAGCATCTCCGGGCGTGTTGGCTGCAGGAGATCGTGGCGCGCGAGCCGGACTCGATGCGCATCGATCTCGCTGACGTGGCGTTTGTCGACGCAGCCGGGAAGTCTTTGCTGCGCTCCTTCTATGAGCAGGGAGCAGACCTGACCGCGGCTGGCCTCATGACGAGGGCGATCCTCGATGAGATCACCCGCACTCGCCGATTGGGTGACGCCTCATCGGATTCTCACGACGACGGCTGATCCTGCGAGTCCCCGGCCGAAGGATTCGCGCCGCGCCGAAATATCGGCACTCGTGCCGAGTCTTCGGCGTCCACCGCCTCGACCCGATCACCGCAGCGGCGCCGCCGTCGGTACGACTCTTGCGTGGAACTCGTCCAGCAACGGCGCCGGGCGCCACCGGAAAGCTGAGCGGCGGAAGCCTGGGACGCATTCCACCTAGAGAAAGGACTTGTACCGTGGGCACGATCAAAACCAAGGACGGCACCGAGATCTATTACAAGGATTGGGGCACAGGACAGCCCGTCGTCTTCAGCCACGGCTGGCCCCTCAATGCCGACATTTGGGACGACCAGCTTTTCTTGCTGGCCTCCCACGGCTATCGCGCGATTGCCCATGACCGTCGCGGCCATGGCCGATCGAGCCAGCCTTGGAGCGGAAACGACATGGACACCTACGCCGACGACCTCGCGGCGCTCGTGGAAGCGCTCGACCTGAGAAATGCGGTTCACGTCGGCCATTCCACGGGTGGCGGCGAAGTCGCCCGCTATATCGGCCGCCACGGTACAAAGCGCGTCGCCAAGGCGGCGCTGATCAGCGCCATCCCGCCGCTCATGCTGAAGACGGAGGCCAATCCCGGCGGCCTCCCGATTGGGGTCTTCGATGGTCTGCGCGAGGCCCTCATTGCCGACCGCTCCCAGTTCTACAAGGACCTGAGCGCACCCTTCTTCGGCGCCAACCGACCGGGCTCCAAGGTCTCTCAAGGTACGCGGGACTGGTTCTGGCTGCTCTCGATGCAAGTCGGCCTGAAGGGCGCCTTCGACTGCATCAAGGTGTTCTCCGAGACGGATCTCACGAGCGACCTCAAGAAGTTCGACATTCCGACCCTGATCGTCCACGGCGACGACGACCAGATCGTTCCGATCGGTGCAGCGGCCCTTCTCTCCGCAAAGATCGTTAGGGACTCGACTCTGCAAGTCTATCGGGGCGCGCCGCACGGACTGACGCTCACGCACAGGGACCAGTTCAACGCGGACCTCCTCGCCTTTCTCAAGGCCTGATCTCGACCTGTAGGGGCCTTACGAAATGGAGTGTCGGCGGAAGCTCGTCGGCTGAGTTTCGGGATGGCAGAGAGCTGATCATGCATGCAGCTTTGGCGCAATCTGCGCCCGTCCAGACCTCAACGCCGAGCACAGCGGCGGGTCTCCTCGGCCGGGTCGCGGTTCCTCCGGATTGCCGGCGCCCCAGTGGGCGTCTGCGGGAGCGCGGCATCTTCACGGATGGCGCCCGTGGAAACACGCGAGGGCCAGGAGGTGACGCGCCGTGTTCAAGATGCCGGTCCTTCTAATCCCGAGGGCGAGCCTCGCCTGTAGGAGTGCGCGCAGGCTCTTTGGAGCCGCTCTCGCCATAAGCATGCTGTTCGTGTCCAATGCCTGCCAAAAGGCGGGCTCCGCAGTGGAGCCCGCAGTACCGGTTGTTGTGACGGAGGTGATTCAGAAGGACGTCCCCATTTATTCGACCTGGGTGGGAACCACGGTGGGCTTTGTCAACGCACAGATTCGTCCCCAGGTGCAAGGCTTTCTGGTGAAACAGAACTACAAGGATGGCGACCTCGTCAAAGCCGGCCAGCTCTTGTTCCAGATCGACGATCGCGAGTACAAGGCCGCCTTCGACCAGGCCGTCGGCAACCTCGCCCAGCAGGAGGCCATCCTCACGAAAAACCAGCTCGATGTCGCGCGCCTGGTGCCCCTCCAAACGCGGGGCGCAGCCAGCAAGGAGG
>DAIOWK010000131.1:0-9166 GCA_036758525.1 Myxococcota bacterium | reverse complement strand
CGGCCTGCAGCGCTTCAGAGAATCCGCTGCTTCGGGTTATCGCCTGACTCGTAGTAGGCCTCCACGCGGCGTGTAAGCTCGCGCACCCGTGCGGGAACCTGCTCGGGCAGCGGCCAGCGCGCAAAGGCCACGCGCAGCCGGTCTATCAAGAGCTGGGCGTCTGGGAACGCCTCTTGGGTCATCGCGTCGTCCACCGCCAGCCAGTTCTCGAGCGCAGTGATGGTGCGCGACGTTCGATCGGCAAGCGTCGCCATGTCGGCGGAGCCCACCGGTGACACGCGAATCTGCTCTGCGAGCTTGCGCAGCTCACCCACGGCTTGCTCGAGCCGTTCCCGTAGCCCTCCGGACGCGCTCCCGATCTGGCCGACGATCTCTTCGAACTGCCGCCGCAGAGGTTCGTGGGAGATCTCGCGCAAGAGGATCACGCGACCCAGGGGCTCGCCCACGGGATCGACCAGGGTGCTCGCCGTGATGCGCAAGCGCAGGCAGCGCTTGCCTTGCTCGATTTCGATTTCCTCGAAGTGCTCCTCGCTGCCCGCGCACAGTCGCTCGATGGCGTCTTCAACCTCCCCGAGCCCCGCGCCGAGCAGGACGTCCTTCAGGGTGTTGCCGCGCGGGTCGGGCTTGAGGCCAAGAAAACCGCGCCCGGGCCGGTTCGCCGCTTGCACAACGCCCTTTGGATCCACCGCCAGCGCGCCCGTCGGAAGCCGATCCATCACCGCCTCGAGCAACACCTTGCTGCGCCGCAGATCGGCCACGAGACGCGCGTTCTCGAGCGTGAGCTTGTGGTGGCCCACGGCCCGCATCACGATCTGCTTCAGCTGGTCGGGCTCCCACGGCTTCGTGATGTAGGCGTAGACATGGCCGTCGTTAATCGCTTTGAGAATCGCCTCCATGTCCGCGAAGCCCGTCAGGATGATGCGGGTCGTCGTGGGATGGTGGGCATAGACCTCCGCCAGGAACTCGACGCCCGTCATGTTGGGCATGCGTTGGTCGGTGATCACGGCTGCGATCGGCGCGTTCTCGTCGAGGATCTCGAGGGCTTGCCGCGCGTCGGGCGAGGTGAAGACCTCGTACTCGTCCTCAAACGTAAAGCGCATCGTCTCGAGGATGGCTTCCTCGTCGTCGACGATCAGGATCCTGCTCTTCGGGGGCGGCGCCACGGCGGCGTCTTTTGGGTGCGCCGCGCGCGTCACCACAGAAAGCGACGCCGGCTCTTGCGCTTCGAGATCTCGGCACGAACCTGCTCGCGGAACTCGGCGATACGGCTGGCCCGTCGCTGCTGTGCGACCTCCGTCCACGGCCGCAGCTCCATGCCTTCGACGAGCTTGCGAAACTTTCGATAGGCCCAGAGCTCGTGCTCGAACTCTTCGTCGACGAGCTTGATCATGATCGCGTCATCGAGAAAGCCGAGTCCGGGTACCTCGTCGGGGATCAGGTCCTGCGGATTGGCGAAGTAGGCGAGCGCGGCGAGGACCGCCGACGCCTCCTCCTTCGGCAACGCGTAGTCCTTGTCCTCCAGCATCCCCATCAACGTCTCGAGCGTCGTGATCGCCTCGGTCACGAAGTTCGGCACCTTCTTGCCGGATCGGACGCGCGATATGAGACCGCGAGCGCTCTCGATCACCGTGTTCGGATCGAGATCCGCTGCGTTCTTCTTCGCTGCTTGATACAAGCCCCGGAAGTACGCCGCGTCTTGTTCATCCAGCGTGAACGTGATCTTGATCGGTTTGTGGGTCGACATGGGTCGAGCCTCCGGGTGGCAGGTGCCGCCGCAGGCGGCCACTCTATCAGTACCGCATGTTCTCGATCAAGCGCTCGGGCGAGCGTTCCCATTCACCCTCCCAGCGCTCGACCACGATCTCGCCAGGGCTCTTGCCCCGCTCGAGCTGGGCCTTTACCGCATCCAAGAGTACGCGCTCGTCGCGTCCCGTCGTGTCCTTATGCCCGATCCGGCGCAGACCTTCTGCGGCGATCGCTACGAGCTCTCGCGCAAGCTCAGCGATCCCGCACCCACCCAGGCGCGCGCGAAGGCCGCGACGCGAGACGGCGTCAAACGCCTGCTCGCGCTCGGCCGGACCCCATTCGCGCACAAGCTCAAAGGCAGCCTCGCGCGCCTCGGAGTCGTAGAGCAGCCCTTTCCAGAGCGCGGGAACCGAGCACAAGAGGTCGCTGGGTACTGCGTCGACCACCCGCACCTCGATCAGCCGCTTCAGTCGCACGTCCGGGAAGAGCGTCGTCAAGTGCCGGTCGAAGTCTGCGATCGTGGCGTGCAGCCCCTCGTGGCCGTGTTGCATGAAGTTGCGGAAGGTGACTCCACGCAGTGGAAAGTACTGGCCATCGCGCACGATGAAGAACATGGGGACGTCGAGCGCCCACTCCGCGTAGCGTGCGTAGCCGAAGTCTGGCTCGAAAACGAAGCCGAGACCGCCGCAGCGATCTGGATCGGTATTGCGCCAGATGTTCATCCGGCGCGAAATGAACCCCGAAGCCTTGCCGCACGCGAGACTCGAATTCGCGTAGAGCGCGCCGACGATCGGTGTCACCGCGAGCGCGGTGCGCATTTTCGAGACCATGTCGGCTTCGTCTGCGTAGTCGAAGCTGGCCTGCACGCTGGCTGTGGCGTGCATCATGTCGAGCGCCAGGGTGCCGTGCGACGGCAGATACTCGCGCATGATCTCGTAGCGTCTCTTCGGCATGCGCGGCAGCTCGGAGGTTTCGTGAAGGGGCTGGGCGCCGAGGGCGAGCCAAGCGATACCGAAGGGCTCCGAGACGCGCTTCACAAGGGCGAGATGGGCACGGAACTCGCGTGCTGTGTCATGAGCCGTGCCGAGGGGTGCACCCGAGAGCTCGAGCTGGCCGCCAGGCTCGAGGGTGATGCTGGCGCCCTCGCCCTCGAGAGCGATCAGCTTTCCGCCCTCCTCGACCGCGACCCAGCCGGTGTGGGAGACGAGGGCCCGCAATACCGCCGCAATGCCCGCCGCCCCTTCATAGCTCACAGGGCGGAAGGTCGGGCCGAGGGACAGCTTCTCGTTCTCGACCCCGACACGCCAAGCGGCGGGGGCCTTCTCGCCGCTTTCGAAATAGGCCGCAAGGTCACCCATGCTCCGGATCGGGCGGTCGAGCTCGCTCGTCGCGCTGCGGTCCAGCGTCACGAGTTCATGCCCTCCGCCGGATAGAGATCAGGGTGAAGAAATGGCAGGAGGGCGCACAGCACGGCATGCCTTGCATACTCGGAGCGCGTCAGCACGCCTAGGGAAAGGCGCCCCACGTTGCCCAGGGTCATGGCGGAGGGCACGCCCGACACCCGACCCCGCCGGGCCTCCCAGAGCTCGTCGAACAGACCACCGATGGGCTCGCGGCGTGCGGCGGCGGTCGCCGAAGCCTCGGGCGGATAGGCGAAGCCCGAGGAAAGGCCGATGGAGACCCGGCTGCCGTCGGTGAGGGCGGCGCAGCCGACGTTGAGCGGGCTGCCCGGCGCGCCTGGGATCTCGACGAGACCGTCCTCGATCCCGACCGCGAGATCACACGCCGCAGCCTTGAGGGCAGCCAGGGCGCGATTGCGGGCGCCGCCCACAATCTCGTCGAAGCCGAGCGGCTGGTCGGGAACCCCGCTCGCCACCTGCATGCCGCTCACCTCGAGTCCGCCCCCGTAGGCGGCCAGGGCAGCGCGCACCGCGGCGATCTTGGGGCCATTGGTTGACCCCACCCGCACGCGACGGAGCGAAGCGAGGGGCCCAGGGACGGCGCTCATGGGGTGACCGCCTCGACCAAGAAGCGCTCCAGAAAGCCGCCGAGGCCCTCCAAGAGCTCGCGCTCGGCCGCGAACGGGAACGTCACGCACGGACCCTCTTTCTTGCCCGCGTGGAAGGGTCCGACGAGAGTGATCTCCCCGCGGCTCTTCACGGTGACGATGCCCAGGTGTCGGCCTCGCCGGATCTCGAACTCCACAGCGCGGACGTGTTTGTCGTCTAGCCGTGTCGGGCCAAGCTCGATGCGCAGGTGGGGAGCTCCACTTGCCGCCGCTGCTGCGTGAAAGCCCTGGAGCGCCTCGGCGACCACCGTTCGCAGCGCGTCGGCGCGGCGCTGGGCTTCTTCGAGGGCTGCCCTGTGCAGGGCTTCCTCCCTCCCGACCTGCCGGCCAATCTCTTCGAGGCGCTGGCGCAGCTCTGCCAAGGACGGGGCGGACGATGACATGGAGGAGGGGGCAGTCATCCCTTGGATGCTCGCACAGTTGGCCGTTTGTGGCAGCCGACTCGGTGCGGTGACCGTCTCGCCCCTGCGCGCAAGCGCCGTGACGGGGCTAGAGAGCGTCGTCGACTGCGATGAACTGGCTCGAGCGCAGGCCGGCGAGCAAGGTCTCGCGCGCGCTGCGGAACTCCTTGTCTCCAGCGACCGAGCCCAACGCGACAGTGCGTGTACGCAGCTGCGCGGGGTTCACGAACTCGCCGTCTTTCGTGATGCGGAAGCAGACGTGGGGACCGGTCGCGAGGCCTGTCTGGCCCACGTAGCCAATCACCTGCTTCTGGCGCACCACGGATCCGACGCGCAGTCCCTTCGCAAATCGCGAGAGGTGGGCGTAATAGGACACGTAGCCGCTTTCGTGTTGGATCTTGATCAGCTGGCCATAGCCCCCGGTCCAGCCCATCTCCATCACCTTGCCGTCGGCCACTGTCCAAATCGGTGTCCCAAACGGCGCTGCGTAATCGATGCCCGGGTGCGGCCGCGTGTACTTCAAAATGGGGTGAAACCGGGCCCTCGAGAACGTCGAGCTCACCCGGGTGTACTGGAGCGGCGCAGCCAGGAAGCTCCGCTCCACCGGTGTTCCATCGGGCCGGTAATAGCCGCCGTGACCGGGATCGGTCTGGTAGTAGATCGCGGTGTGATCCCCGCTCGCGCTCGCATAGTGCGCGGCCAGAATGCGCCCCGGCCGCACATAACGCTCGTGTCCCCGACCGTCCGTCCGGTACAGGCGCTCGTAGAGGATCTGGAACTCGTCCCCGCGCTGCATCCCCCGGGCGAAGTCCACGTCATAGGCGAAGATGTCCGCGAAGTCGTGCGCCAGCGTCGGAGACTCGCCGAGCTCCTGGATCACGTCATACAGGTTGGAGCTGATGACGCCAGCGAGACGCGCCGTGCGACGAACAAAGTCTCCGCCCTTCTTCTCTGCGACCAGGCGCGAGCCCTCGCGGAACACGCGGTACTTCTCGTGGGTCACCGATTCGTAGTCGAGCTCGACCACTCCCCCACTGCGGCCACGCACGATCGTGTAGTGGTCGCCAGGGTGCGAGCGGCGGAAGTCGAAGACCGAGGCCATCTCCCGCGTCAGCAGATCGACGGTCGCGGGGCTCAGGCCCTCGCGGCGCAATGCGGCGGCCACCGAGACCCGGGACTCGATCGTCCCCGTCACGAGCCGGGGTGCCGGTGCCGGGCCCGCCGGAGCGGCGGGGGAAGCGGTCTCGGCAGGTGCCGCGACCGGCACACTCGGCTCCTCTGCTATCGGGAGATTGGCGAAATCCACCCAGCCCAGGAGCCCCGGGACCGACTCGCTCGGCAGGAGCAGCGGAGGCGCCAGGTGGGGAGCCGTGGGGAGGGGAGGCCGCGTTCGAGCGGCGATGCCCACCAACGGAATTGCCAGCACCGAACTGAGGAGCGCAAGGTAGAGCCCGCGGTACTGCATGCGCGATTCGATTCTCCTGCATGCTCCCTGCGCTCCTTTTGCGGCGGGTATACTCGCCAAGGAGCAAGCAGGCGCCGATGTAGATACGGTCTCCCCTGAAAAAAAACTGTGCGCGTCGTCACACTCCTACATCCGCCTGCAAGAGTGGCCCCGAACTCTGCGAAGAACCGAGGGATCTTCCCCTCGTCTTTGGTGAGCTGACGCCCTGTGGTGATGACGTCACGCGGCTACCGACACGTCCGGATGTTCCTCCTTGCCAGCACAGTGCTGCTCGGCGAGCGGGCCTCTGCGATCTGGCCCTTCGATCGACCAAGCTATCCCGACCCCGCGACGGACCTTCCGGGTGCAGCCGCTCAGATCCTCTCACAAGCCATCCGCTTTCAAACGGTAAATCCCCCCGGCGATGAGCTTCCTTTGGCGAAGTACCTGGCCAGCGTGCTGCGCAAGGAGGGCATTGAAGCCCGCGTCATCGATACACCTTCTGGCGACTCGAAGGTGGGACGGGCGGCGCTCTGGGCACGGGTCAAGGGAACCGGGCGCGCTCGCCCCGTCGTCCTGCTCTCGCACCTCGATGTGGTGCCGGCCGACCCGAGCGAATGGGCGGTGGCCCCGTTCGAGGGAGTGGTGGGCGGAGGCTATGTCGTCGGGCGCGGGGCTCTCGACGCCAAGGGGCTCACCGTGGTGCAGCTGCTCGCGCTCGTTCAGATTGCGCGCGCTGCAACGCCCCTGGATCGCGACACGATCCTGCTCGCGACGCCCGACGAGGAGACCGGCGGCCAGGACGGAGCCGGCTGGTTCGTGCGCGAGCATCCCGAGCTCTTGTCCAACGCCGAGTATCTGCTCACCGAGGGCGGCGGCATTCTGGTCGGGAACTCGGGCACCCCGCCGGTCTGGGGAATCTCTGTCGTGGAAAAGACTCCCTGCTGGATCCGCGTGGTCGCCCACGGCACCCCAGGTCATAGCTCGGCCGAGCCACGCGACGCGGCGGTTCCGCGACTACTCGACGCGCTCGCTCGGATTCGGGAGCTCGAGACCGAGGTGCGGGTGGTGCCTGAGGTGCAGACCATGTTTGCGGCGCTCGCGCCGTATGCCGCACCCGAAGACCGCAGTGCGCTCGCCGATCTCTCCGGTGCCCTGCAAAACGACCCGGCATTCCGCAGCCGCTTCCTGGCCGATCGGGGCCAGAATGCGCTCGTCCGCAACACGATCAGCATCACCGTGCTGCAAGGCGCGCTCAAGACCAATGTGCTGCCGGCAGAGGCCTCCGCCCACCTCGACGCACGCCTTCTGCCGGGGGAGCGCTGCGAGGACTTCGCCAATGAAGTTCGCGCCGCGATCGAGGATCCGGGAGTCTCGGTCGAACCGATCCTCTCGTTCAACGCGCGCAGTTCACCCGTGGACACCCCGCTGTTTCACGCAATCGAGCAGGTCGCCGCCGAGATCGATCCGGGGGCGATCGTGGTGCCGCGCGTGATCGCGGGCTTTACCGATGCCCACTACTTCCGCGACCTCGGGATCGTGTCCTACGGATTCGTGCCCCGCTGGCTACCGCCCCAGGAAAGTCACGGCATCCACGGGCCGAACGAGCGGCTCGCTATCCAGAACCTGGAACGGGGCGTGCGCGCCTTTGTGCGAATCCTGGAGACGCTTGGGCGCCCCTCGGCGGAGCCAAAGCCCTAGGCGCGGAGCTCGCCAATCGCCCGGTGAACGAGCGCAAACATGGGCTCGATCTCCTCGAGCTCGAGGCACGAGAAAGCCACGCGAATGTCGGTCGGGCTGGTGGAGATGAGGCCCACGGCGTGGGCGTCGAGCAGGTGCACCCGCAGCCGCTCTGCGTCCACCCCCTTGATCTTCAGGCACATGAAGTAACCGCTGTTGAAGGGGTAGACCTCCCAGCTCTCGGAGAAGCGGGGTTGGTGCACGACTTCGTAGACCTTGGCCGCACGGGCGCGCAGCGTCTCCGTCTTCTGCTTGCGCTCTTCGGCGATCGAGGACGATGCGAGGGCTTTCTCCACGAGGGTCTGCGAGAGCTGTGGGCTGTTGGAGATCGCTCCGCGGATCGCTCCGCGGAGCTTCGCATCAAGCGCCGCGGTCGTCGCCTCCACCCCTTCGGCCCGGCCGGGCGCGAGGGTGATGAAGCCGCAGCGCAGCCCCCAGACAAACAGCTCCTTGGTCGCTCCGTCGAGCTTCACCGCAAGGAGATTCGGATGGCGGTTCGCCAGACGACCGAAGAGCGACTCGGTCATGGAGCGTCCACCGAGATGATAGAAGAGGCCGAAGTACGCGTCGTCGAGCACGACCACGAGCTTCGTGCCCCGCGCTGCCTGGGCCTCAAGGGCGTGCCCGATGGCGTCCCCCTCGACCTCGCTCGGCATGTAGCCTGTCGGATTGTTGGGAAAGTTGAGCAGCACGAGGAGCTTCTCTCGTCCCGAGGCGGTCGCGGCAAGAGCGTTGGCGAAGGCCTGGATCGCGAAGCCTTTGCCCTCGTAGAACGGAAAGGTTTCGATCTTGGCGCCAAGGCGCACCTCATAGGTGAGGCGATAGTTCCCCCACAGCTGGTTCGGGAGCAGAATCCGGTCGCCCGCGCCGACGAACAGATCCCCCACGAGGGAAAGTCCGTGGGTGAGAGCGCTGGTCACGACCGGAAGGCCAAAAGCCTTGCCCCGCAGCGACGGATTCTCTTCTAACTGCTTCTCCCTCCAACGCTCGCGCAGCTCCGGCCTCCCGGCGGGCGGTGCGTAGTTGTAGGCATCCCCCGGTGCGATGCCCACAAGGTGCTGCTGAATGGAAGGCAGGTACATCGGCCCCTTGCCCTCTGTCGCAATTCCGATCGTGGCGTTGAAGCGCTTGGCCTTCTGTTTCGCCTCGGCGGTCTGGGAGAGGATGCCTTTGGGAAAGTAGAGCCGGCGCCCGAGGGGCGAGAGCATCGCCAGGAGCTCGGGTGCGAGGCGCTCGAGAGTCGCATTGAGCTCTCGCGCCAGAGGGTTCAGCGTCTCCGCAGCGTCGGCAGGCATGGGGGCTCCTCAGCGTCCGAGAACGAATGGGTCGGACAAGGCAGGAGGCGCAAAGAAGCTACAGGCGCAGGTCGAGGACGTCCATAAAGTCACGGAAACCGAGCGCGCGCCAGAAGCTCTGCCCCTCGAGATTGCGCGTCGAGACCCGGACCTCGAGGCGACGCACGTCTTGCTCCCGCGCATGGGCGAGCGCGGCTTGGGCGAGTGCGGTGCCAAGACCCCTGCGCCGCGCCTCCTCGCGCACGTAGAGCTCGCTGATTTTCCCGCGTCGAGGCTCTTCCATGATGGCAGGGGCGCGGTCCACCTGGACCACGCACAGCCCGCTCGCGCAGGCCGGGCTCTGCGAAGGGGCTGCAAACCCGAGAAACACCGCGACATCTCGGTCCGCGAAGCTCCCCCGCACGAGCTTGCGGATCTCCGTCTCCGTCCCTGGACGCAATCGCAGCGCGGGATCGAGCTCCGCGTGGTAGCG
>DAIOWK010000130.1:3847-9455 GCA_036758525.1 Myxococcota bacterium | reverse complement strand
CTCCGTCGAAGACACGATGGAGTCGATCATGGAGCTTGCGAAGACCGAAGCCATGCTGTTTAAGGGCGGGTCCGGTACCGGCTCCAACCTCTCCAAGATCCGTTCGTCGCGCGAGAAGCTCGCCGGCGGCGGCACCGCCTCAGGCCCCGTCTCGTTCATGCGCGGCTTCGACTCCTTCGCGGGCGTCGTAAAGTCGGGCGGCAAGACGCGGCGGGCGGCGAAGATGGTGATCTTGAACGTCGACCATCCCGACGTGCGCGAGTTCATCCATTGCAAGGCGGAAGAAGAGAAGAAGGCCTGGTCGCTTATCGACGCCGGCTACGACGGCGGCTTCAACGTGCCGGGCGGTGCGTACGATTCGGTCTTCTACCAAAACGCCAATCACTCCGTCCGCGTAACGGACGCCTTCATGCACTCAGTCGAGGCCGACGGAACTTGGGAAACCCGCGAGGTGCTGACGGGCAAGGTGGCGGACACCTACCGGGCCCGGGATCTCATGCGGGAGATGGCGGAGTCCGCTCATGTGTGCGGTGATCCGGGCATGCAGTACGACACGACGATCAATCGCTGGAATCCGTGCAAGGCGTCGGGACGGATCAACTCGAGCAATCCCTGCTCGGAGTACATGTTCCTCGACGACACCGCCTGCAACCTGGCAAGCCTGAATCTCATGCGCTTCGTGGATGAAGGCGGCGCCTTCGATGTCGCGGCCTACCGCCACGCGGTCGCGATCACGATTCTCGCGCAGGAGATCATCGTCGATCACGCGGCCTATCCGACGCTCCGCATCGCAAAGAACAGTCACCTCTACCGACCACTCGGCTTGGGTTACGCCAATCTCGGAGCGCTTCTCATGTCGTTCGGCGTGCCGTACGACAGCGATGAAGGGCGCAATCTGGCGGCGGTGCTCACGTCGGTAATGTGTGGCCAGGCCTATCTCACGAGCGCGGAGATCGCGCGGGCGATGGGTCCCTTCCCGCGCTACCGCATGAACCGCAAGTTCTTTCTCGAAGTCATCGCGATGCACAAGGCGGCCGCCGAAGCCGTGCCGAGCGGCGGTGTTCCCGACGACCTGTACGCGTGCGCGCGGTCGCTGTGGGGCGAGGCGCTCCGTGCGGGAGAGCGCTGGGGCTACAAGAATGCCCAGGTCACCGTGCTGGCTCCGACGGGTACGATCGCCTTCATGATGGACTGCGACACGACCGGTGTGGAACCGGACATCGCCCTCGTGAAGTACAAGAAGCTCGTGGGCGGAGGCATCCTCAAGATCGTGAACCAGACGGTTCCGATGGCGCTGCGGCGGCTCGGCTACGCGGACGATGAGGTCACGCGGATCATCGCCCACATCGATGAGCGCGAGACGATCGAGGATGCGCCCGGGCTCAGGACCGAGCATTTGCCGGTCTTCGACTGCGCATTCCGCGCACGCAACGGAACACGCTCCATCCAATGGATGGGGCACGTTCGCATGATGGGCGCTGTCCAGCCCTTCCTCTCCGGAGCGATCAGCAAGACCGTGAACCTCCCCGAAGACGCCACGGTGAGCGACATCATGCATGCATACAAGGAGGGCTGGCGCCTAGGCCTAAAGGCCCTCGCCGTCTATCGCGACGGGAGCAAGCGCACCCAGCCGCTCAATGCCGGCAAGGACGAGGTGAAGACAAAGCCCGCGGCCGAGCTCCGGCCGGTCCGCCGCAAGCTGCCCGACGAGCGCGAGGCGATCACGCACAAGTTCTCGATCGCCGGCCATGAGGGATACCTCACGGTCGGGCTCTACGAGAACGCACAGCCCGGGGAGATCTTCCTGCGCATGGCGAAGGAGGGGAGCACGGTCTCCGGACTGATGGACACGATTGCGACCATGACGTCGATCGCCCTCCAGTACGGGGTTCCGCTAAAGGCCCTGGTGGACAAGTTCAGCCATACCCGCTTCGAGCCGGCGGGCTTTACCAACAATCGTGGGATTCCGATCGCAAAATCCATCACGGACTACGTCTTCCGCTACCTCGGGAACCGCTTCCTCCGCGGGGAGGCCGCAGTGCCCGACGAGCAGGAGACGGACACGGAGGCGGCGGGCCTGTCCCCCGTGCGTCCACGGGCCGTGGTGGCCGGCGGCTCCGGTGGCCTCGGGAACGCGCCCCCGGCGGCCGCGGGTCTTGGAGCCTTTAGCATCGTGAATCAGGCAGACGCGCCGACCTGCAGCGATTGCGGATCGATCATGGTGCGCAACGGCGCTTGCTACAAGTGCGCCAACTGCGGTGGGACGAGCGGCTGCAGCTAAGCATGACGCAGGCTCGCTGGCGAAACCGTCTCAGCTTGTTCCGGGGGTTGAGACGCTGGGAAGGGCGGCGTGTCCCCCGTCGCGGCGTGGTGCTCGCGGCCCGGTGGGGCGTGTGGTGCAAGCTCGCGCTCGCCCTCCTCCTGCCCGCCGCCCTCACGGCGTGCTTCCAGGTGCTGATCCCCCTGGGCGGGCCCTCGCCGCTGCGGGAGAGCGTCGTCGCCGGGAAGCGAGGCCCGAAGATCGTGATGATCCAGATTGACGGCGCAATCCGGGACGAGGACGAGTCGGGCGCCTTCGGGATCGGCACGCGGGAAGCCACCGTCGCCCGTGTACGCGCGGAGCTCGAACTCGCAGGCCAGGATGACGAGGTGAAGGCGCTTCTTCTGCGTATCAACACGCCGGGGGGCACCGTCACCGCAAGCGACATCGTGTACCGAGAAATCACCCGCTTCAAGCAAGATCACAAGATTCCCGTCGTGGCCCAGCTGATGGGTCTTGCAACCTCAGGCGGCTACTACGTCGCGATGTCCGCCGACACCATCTATGCGCACCCAACCACGCTGACGGGTTCGATTGGTGTGATCTTTGTGAGCGTGAACTTTGCGGGTCTCATGGAAAAGCTCGGCGTCGAAGACCAGACGATCGTCTCCGGTCCCCGCAAGGACACGGGATCGGTCCTGCGCCGCATGCGACCGGAGGAGCGGCAGCAGCTGCAAGGCGTGATCGATCAGCTCTCCGCGCGCTTTCAGGACGTGGTCGCGCAAGGCCGACCGGGTCTCTCGCGCGAGCGAATCCACGAGCTCGCCGATGGACGCGTTTACACTGCGGAAGAAGCGAAGCAGGCCGGTCTGGTCGATGCGATCGGCTACCTTGAGGACGGGATCGCAGAGACCAAACGCCGAGCAGGGTTGAGCGAGGCTCGGGTTGTGACCTACCACCGCGGACGCGAGACTCGGGAGAACATCTACTCCGAGGTCGGGGCGCCTTCACGCCTTGCGCTCTCCGGGCCGGAGATCGCGGCTTCTCTCCTGCCGCCGGTCCGGGGCCCCGCGTTCCTCTACCTGTGGTGGCCCGCAGCGGAGTAGCTCCCCGGGCGGTCGACCGTCGTCAGTGCAGGATCTTCACCATCTGCGTCGCGAACGTGAGAGGATCCGCACCCGTGCTGGCGAGAACGCCGAGGAGCTGCGGGCCGAGCAGGCTCGTGTTTCCGGTCTGAACGACCTGGTTCAGCGCACTCTGGGTGAGGGTGGCGACGGGTTGACCCGCGGCGTTCACGATCAGCGCGGTGGCTGCTGAACCCGCCGAACCCACGAGCTTCACACTATACGGGATAGCGGTGGAGGCGATGCCCGGCGTCCCCGCGGCGGTGCCCGGGGTGAGGGCGCCACCCGCGGCGGGAAGGCCGCCGTTTAGGATGGCTTCCGCCACCTTCTCGTCGAGGGCGCGCTGGGATTGGCTGTCCTCTGCGTTCGCAACGGGATCGACCACCGGAAGTGTGGACGGCTTGACCGCCTGCGCTGGCGTGTCCACGTCGATCTCGGCGGGTACTTTTGGAGTAGCCTGCGGGTTCTCGGCGTCCGCCGTTGCGAGCTCGGGATGTTTTGCCAGGACCTCACTCAGCACCTCCGGCGCAGCCGCGCGCAGCGCCGCTGCACGTGCCGCCTCCACCTCTTGAGAGCTGTTGGAGCTTGCCGAGTGGGCGGGCTGGCCAGGCACGAGCGGCGCGGCCAAGCCCTTCGCCCAGCCGCCCCACACGTCGCCGCCGGAGTGGAGCGAGAGGTCAAACGGGCGGCCTTCGCCGCCTACCGCCGAGAAGCCCTCGCGCACAAACACCTCGCTCGGGCCCTCCGCTTGCGGCTTGCGCACGCCTACAAGACCTGTGTACACGGACACCATCGCGCTCGTGCCTTCCAGCACAACGCCAAAGCGTGTACCCTTCACGCTCGCGACCACCTCGGGTGTTCGCACCTCGAAGGGGTCGCCGGGCCCGCGCGTGTGAACGTCAAAGAGCGATGCGCCGTGGTCGAGGCCCACCGCCGCAGTCCCCTCGGGACGCATTCCCTCGGACGGCAGTCGCAAGAGCGAGTTCTCGAACAGCCGGGCAACGCCCGTGCCGAGGTTCACTTCGGCCCGGCCGCCGCGGCCCGTGCGCACCGAGTCGCCCGCACCGAGCAGGTCGCCGACGCGCGCGGCTTGCCAGATGGGCGGCTCGCCGCGTCCCACTTCGACTGCACCGATCACCACGGAGAGCTGGGGCTGCGTGTTCCCCGCTTTCGCCGCGAGGTTGGCGAGCGCGAGGGCGGCGAGGACAAGGCACGGCAGCAGCCACCTACGGAGCGCGCTCCATCGGGTCGTCAGCTTGTCCATCGGGTTTCTCCTTCTCGCGTTTCCGTTCAATTGGTTTGGAAACGGAAGTACAGGCCCACGACGTTGCGGTCGTAGGCGTAGAGATCGACGTTTGAGGCCTGGTGGGTCATGTGCCATGCAAGCTCGAGCACAAGCCCGCCGAAGAGCGGCCGGGAGAGCGAAACCCCGGCGTCCGTCACAAGATCACGTCGCCGCGGGGCCGAGGGATCACCGACACCGTCGTTGGTCAGGAAGGCGACCACGTTGGCGTTGGCGTAGGGCTGCCAGCCCACGGTGACATCGGTCTCGGCCAGGACTCCCCAGAACAGCGGGATCCTGAGCCCAAGGCCACCTTCGATCCGCTCGTAGTCATAGGCGCCGTCGAAGCCCAGGGCATCTTGGGTCGCGAAGGTGTTCTGCCTCGACCAGCGAGCGTGCACGATGGCCAGCGCCCCTGGCACATGAAACAACGGAACGGAGTGGTCGAGGCCCACGCCGTAGACGTGCCCGCTGCGATTCAGCGACGAGAGCAGGTCGTCCTCGAAGTACCTCACCCCCTCGAAGTCCGCGTAGAGGCGCGAGACGCCGAGGCGATCGCCGAAGGAATAAAATAGGTTCGGGCGGACCATGTAGGTGTCGACGTAGCTCTGGGCGTCGAGGAGCCCGTAGGAGGCGACGCCGTCAAGACGCAGGGTGAGCTGTGGTGCCGGGCGCAGGTAGAACGAGCCGAACCCTAAGTGATTCTGGTAGTCGTAGGCACCTAGATTCGTGTACACGCCAGAATCGAAGCGGTAGCCGATCACAAGACCCGCCGTTTCGCCGCGCAGCGGCCGCACCACCGCACCCACGCCGAAGATGCCCGCCCAATCTCCCTTTGCCTGAGACAGAGGCAAAGGCTGCAGGTTGTTGCCCAGCGTGACGTTGCTGTCGTATTCAAATCCGCTCACGAGGCCGAGGGAGAGGGGCGGTCCCTCCACCACC
>DAIOWK010000130.1:0-3837 GCA_036758525.1 Myxococcota bacterium | reverse complement strand
CCGCGGGCTGCTCGGGGAGCAGGAGCTTGGAGCGGCGAGCCGCTTCGCTTGTGGGATCGCTCGCGATCACCTCGCGCAAGAGGGGCTCCGCCTCGGCCGGCTGTCCCTCCGTCATGCGCTCAAGACCGCAGAGAAGGAGCGCCTCCGGGCGCAGCGCCGGGGTGAGCTCCGCCGCGCGCTGGAACTCGTGATACGCCTCTTCTGTGCGGCCGAGCCTGCGGAGCGCGATGCCTCGGTAAAGATGTGCGGGCCCGGCGCTCGGCTCGGCAGCGAGGAGAGAATCCAGCGTCGAAAGCGCCTCGCTGTCTCGTCCGGCATCGAGCAGGAGTTCGGCGATACGCAGCTCAAGACCGGGGCGCCGCCCGGGAAAGCGTGCCTCGACCGCCGCCAGCTTGTCCGCGGCGGCCGCAGGCTGGTGCGCCCGCGCGAGTGCCTCGCCGTAGGCGAGTGCGATGTCAGGGTCGTCTGGGTACTGGGCGGCAGTCTGGGAAAGACGCAACAGATCGTTCTGCTCCTCCCCCGCACGGGCACCGGCAGGGAGGAGGGCAAGGAAGACCAGAGCCAGCGCCGACGCGCGGATCAACTCTCTACCTGCACGGGCGACGCGATGAGACTGCGCATCTCCTCACCTTCCTCGTCCAGGATGCGCAGGAATAGATCGACCATCGCAGGGTCGAACTGAATCCCCTTCAGCTTCTCGAGGTGCGCCCGCACCTCGGCGGGGGGAAGCGCTCTCTTGTACGGACGCTCGGTCGAGAGAGCGTCCCACACGTCCACCACCGCCACGATGCGCGCACCGAGCGGGATGGCTTCGCCGGAAAGACCCCTCGGATACCCCCCACCGTTCCACCACTCGTGGTGGTGGAGTACACAGTCCACGGTCATCGGACGAAGCCCCTGGATCCCGCTGATGATCCGACACCCAATGTCAGGGTGGCGCTCCATATCGCGCCGCTCCTCAGGGCTGAGCCGACCGGGTTTCAAGAGGATCTCGTCCCGGATGCCGATCTTTCCGACGTCGTGTAGCAGTGCGCCGAGCCGCACCGCCTCGAGCTCGGCCTCCTTTAGACCAAGTCGCTCGGCGATGATTCCCGAGAACGTGGCAAGCCTCCTGCAATGCGCTTCGGTGTAGCCGTCACGGGCCTCGATTGCGGTCGCGATCGCTGCGACCGAAGCGTCGAGGGTCGCGCGCAGCCCCTCGATGAGATGCACGTTCTCCGCGAAAAGAGCGATCTGCGCGCCCACCGTGGCAATGGTTCGGAGCTGGACCTCGTCGAGCGGGGAAGGGTCCTCACGCTCCACCACCAGCACGCCCACCCGAGTTTCGTCGGTGTAGAGCGGCAGGTACACCGCGAGGCCGCGCCGTGCCTGGCCTCCCGGGCGCGTGCCCTCGAAGACGCGCATCTGCCGATCGGTGAGCACGCGCAGCGCAAGCTCCGTGTCACCGACGCTCTCCCCCGGTGCGTCTCCGGGGCGGTGCCATTCGATGCGCGTTCGGTCGAGAGCCGCTTCTGACACGTCGGATCGAGCGCGCAGCAGGGCGACCGCATGCGCGTGCATTACATCACCGAGCAGAGCGAGGGCCAGCTCGAGCCCGCCCCCTGCGGTCGAGCCTTTGGTGGCCTCGCCGACCCGAAAGAGCGCGGAGAGCGAGAGCTCGCGCTCGCGGAGCCCTCGGCCGAAGCGGCGCCGGAGACCCTCGAGACCGAGCACGTATTGCGCGCAGAGGAGACCCACGGGCAGCACGGGGTCGAGCAGCAACCCGCTGAAGAGCGCGCTCCCCGCGGCGGTTGCGCCCATCGCGAGTGCGAGGGCGCCCAGCACTCCGATGCGTCTGCGGTGCGAGCCGATTCCGCCCACTCCGCCGGCCAAGACGAGCGCGACGGCGAGGGCAAGCTGCAGGGGAGCCTCGGGTGCGCGCAAGATGCGCTCGCCTGCGATCTCGCCGGCGAGGGTGCGGTAGGCGACCGCCTGAATCATGACCCCGGGTCGCGCGGGTCCGAGGGGAGTGGACCAGAGGTCCTGGAACTCCGCTGCCGTCGCTCCGACCAAGACGACGCGCCCCGCGATGTCCCTTGGGTCGAAACGCCCGTCGATCACGTCCACGATCGGAATCACCGGAAACGCGGGCCGGATGCGCCGGTAATCCAGGCGGAGCGCCGGCAAGTCGCCCGACCCCCGCGGCTCGCCGCGCGCCAGGTCGAGAGTCGCACGCGCCAAAGACGCCACGCTCGCCCCCGCGATCCGGCTTGCCCGCGGCGCGTAGCGGACGATCCCATCCTCCTCGATCGGGACAAGCACGCTGCCTTCGCGAGCGGCGGCCGAGGCCAGAGCCGCCGTGGGAAGACTCGCAACCTCGATTTCGCTGCCGTCCGGGAGCACGGTCCGCTGGCGGAACACGGCGAGAACCACGCGGCCCGAGCTTGCGACTGCGGCGCGCAGTGCCTCGTCGTCGGCGGGCTCTCGCGGAGTCGAGAAGTCGATGTCGAACGCCACGACCTTCGCACCTGCGGCGTCGAGGCGGCGGATGGCCTCGGCGTAGAGCCGCCGTGGCCAAGGCCAGGCCGGGTAGGCACGCAGGCTCTGCGCGTCGAGGGCCACCACCGCGAGGTCAGGAATGCCGGCGGGCGGATCGGGGGCGCGGACGGCGCCCAGGCGCAAGAGGGCGTCCGCGGCGTACCGCTGCAGCGGAGCCAGAATGCCCGTCGCGAGCGCCGCAGCCGCGGCCAGGGCGAGCGCGCAGGCAAAGACCAGCTCTCGAATCAGATCTCGACGATGCATCCGCATGGCAAGGGTGCGGAGCATCCATCGGCGGGCGCTCGGTTTTACCTGAGCGCCCGCCGAATGGAGAGAAAACTTGAGCTACGGGGGAGCGGTGATTAGTAGACCCACTTCCCGTTCTGGAAGCGGAAGATCTCCGTGACCGGCGTGCTCTCGACCAGGGTGCAGTTCCGCTGGGCGGCGTCGGAGCAGTTGTACGACTCCTCCGTGTAGTGCAGGACGCCCACGAAGGGGTTCGAGGGCGAGCCGGTCGGCTTGACCTCTTCGGTATGGCTCGTGCTGAACCGCTTCACGGTGCTGCCCGAGCTCGTGGACACGGTCCGGATCGCGCTCGAGCTGCGCAACTTGTCCATCCAGGTCTGTGTAAATGAATCGAACGCGGAGCGCGCCTGGGCCTCCGCACCTCCACCCGAGGAGGACTTGAGCGCCGCCTTCGGCGTCGGGGTCGAAGCCACGGTCGCCCCGTCGTCCGCCGCGCTGGCGGGAGCGGCCGCTGCCGCGATCATCCCCACCGCGAGCATGGCCGCGCCTAACAAGCTTCGGGGCACCAGACCCCATCGTGTCGTGCATCGCGCCTTCATCGTCGTCCCCCAGTCTCCGGGTGCCCGGAGTTTGGATTGTCGTGTCGCCTCGAATAACGAGTCGGCGATCGCTCTGGGTGACCTAGTGATCTACATCACACTTTTAGGCCGCACAGCTGGGCGTCGTCCGACACTAGACCCGAGCCGCCCATCAGGTCAAGCTGGTCTCGGATGACGAAATCGAAACGGTTCCGTCACGATCCCACGAAGTCTTCGTTCACGAGCGGCGTGGATGCGGTGAGGCACAGGGGCGCAGCTATTTTGTCCGAAGCGATGAGCGCCCGGATCCTGGTGGTGGACGACGAGCCCGACCTGCTCGAGCTCGTCCGGTTCAACCTGAGCCAAGCCGGGTTTCGGGTGGAGACCGCGGCTTCGGGCCGGGACGCCCTCGAGCAGCTGCGCCGCTCGCCCCCGGACCTTATGGTGCTCGACCTCATGCTGCCCGACGTCTCGGGCAACGACATCTGCCGCCAGG
>DAIOWK010000129.1:0-9522 GCA_036758525.1 Myxococcota bacterium | reverse complement strand
ACTTCATCGCGGTCGACTACCTGATCTATACGCGCGAGGTCATCGCAAATATTCGCGAGTCCTATCCGGCGGCGGCGTTGCTCGCTGCGATGCTCGGTATCGCGGCCCTTTCGTGGCTTCCGCTGCGGGGGGTCCTCCGGGAGAGCTTCTCGGCGGAAAGCCGTCTGCGAGAGCGATTCTTGACCACGGCCGTGCTCTTGGTGATTCCCGCCTTGGGCTACTGGCAGATCGATCTCACCAACTTGCGAGTCGGCCAGGACCGTTACGCGACGGAACTCGCGGGCAACGGCCTGTACGATTTCTTCCACGCCTTCCGTGCCGCGGAGATCGACTACGACACGTTCTACGCGACCCACGAGTCCGACGAGTCCTTCCGACAGCTGCGGACACTCCTTGCGGAACCCAACTCCCATTTCGTGAGCGACGACCTCCATTCCCTCACCCGAGATATCCGTTACCCGGGCGAGGAGAAGCACCTGAACGTGATTGTGATCGTGGTGGAAAGCCTCTCGGCCAAGTACCTCGCCGCCTACGCCGGAGACGGCGTCGGGATGACACCTCGTCTTGATGCCCTCGCGAAGGACAGCCTCGTCTTTCGACACTTCTACGCGACTGGTACGCGAACCGTCCGGGGGCTCGAGGCCATCTCGCTCTCACTGCCCCCGACGCCGGGGGAGTCCATCGTGAAGCGACCCGACAACGGGGGGCTCTTCACGATCGCGGCGCCCTTCCACGAGCGTGGCTACGCCACGACGTTTTTCTACGGCGGCTACGGCTTCTTCGACAACATGAACGCCTTCTTTTCCGCCAACGGCTTCGACGTGATCGACCGCTCGAGCTTCGCCAAAGACGAGGTGACCTTCGAGAACGCGTGGGGCGTGGCCGATGAGGACCTCTACCGGCGCGTGATCCGCGAGTCCCGGCGCTCCTTCGAGAGCGGCCGTCCCTTCTTCTCCCTCGTCATGACCACCTCGAACCACCGCCCCTACACCTATCCAGACGGTCGTATCGACATCCCTTCCGGGCAGGGGCGGGAGGGTGCACTCAAGTACACGGATTGGGCGGTCGGCGACTTCCTGGAGGCCGCGCGCAAGGAGCCATGGTTCTCGGACACCCTATTCCTGATTGTGGCGGACCACTGCGCGAGCAGCTCCGGACGGACGGCGATTCCGGTGGAGAAATACCGGATCCCGTTCTACGTCTACGCCCCGGCGCAGGTGGAGCCCGGGGTGGTGGGCACGCTCGCCAGCCAGATGGATGTCGCCCCGACGCTGTTCGGGCTCCTGCGCTTTCGCTACGCCAGCAAATTCTTCGGGCGGGACATCCTCGACACTCCGCCCTCCGCGGGTCGCGCCCTTCTCAGCACCTACCAGCAGCTCGGCTACCTGAAGGACGACAAGCTCACGGTGCTCTCGCCCGGACGGCGAGTGGAGGTCTTCAGCGTCAACCCCGAGACCGGGAAGGAGCGCCTCGTGCCAAGCACGCAAAACCAAGACGGCATCGCGGACGCGATCAGCTACTACCAGACCGCGAGCTATGCCTTCCTGCACCACCTCGTCCGCTGGCCGGACGAGACCGTTGAGACCGCCGCGAGACCCTAGGGTCGCCCGCCTGAGATCAGGCCAGAGATACCGGCCGCCGGCGGGGCAATCACCGCCCGCACACGCGCCACAATCCGACGTCGACTGGCCGCCCGCGCTTGGCGTCGCTGGTCGCGTTCGTTGCGCTCCTGTTCCTCGGCGCGCTTGCGCGCAACCGCGCGTCGCAGCGCATGGGCGATATCCACCGAGGAGATCATCCCGTAGCGATCCGCGTAGTACAGCTTCATCTGGGTCTCTCCTTCTCCACTCCGGCCCCCGTCTGTGTGTGTCCCGAACCAGAGGTTAGGATGCGCGAGAAACCTGAAGATATCCTCGGGTTGCGGCGAATCTAAGACGAATTTCATATGAAGGCAGGGCGCCGGAGGCCGTGGAGCGGCGCTAGGCGGCCGATCGCCTCTTGAGCCTGTGCAAAAGGGAAGTGCCGTGGCAGCGGGATCGATTCTGGTATCGGACGAAGTCGAAGAGCGGCGCTCTTCCGGGCTCGAAGCCGCGGCAGCAGGGGTGCCGCGCTGCATCCTCCGTGCTTCCGGTCCCTCTTCCGATCCCTCGATCGTGGAGATCGCCTTTTTCTCCGGAGATCTCTTTCCCGCGCGAACCCGGGATTTCGTCTTGACCCTCGCCAAATCCGGACGCCTGCGCTGGCTCCACACTTTTAGCGCCGGCGTCGATCACCCTTGGTTCCGCAGCCTGAGGGAGCGGGGAGTGCGGATCACGACGTCCTCCGGCGCGGCGGCCGTGCCGATCGCGCAGAGCGTGATCCTGTACCTGCTCGCCCTCTCGCGGAATCTCCCCGGCTGGCTCGATGCCCAGCGCCGCCGCGCCTGGGAACCCCATGACATTCAGGACCTCCAGGGATTGCTGCTCGGCGTGATCGGACTCGGCCCGATCGGTCTCGAGGTTGCGCGCCTCGGGGCGGCGCTCCGCATGCGCGTCATCGCGCTGCGTCGTACACCTCGTGGCGACGAGCCGTGCGAGACCTGGCCCCTCTCCCGCCTCCACGAACTCCTGCCTCGCGCCGATGCGCTGGTCCTCGCCCTCCCGCTCGCCGACGCGACCCGGCACATCCTAAACGCGTCGGCCATCGCCGCCATGAAACCGGGCGCCATGGTGGTGAACGTGGGGCGCGGCGAACTCGTCGATGAGTCTGCCCTGGTCGCCGCTCTCGAGAAAGGCGCGCTCCGCGGAGCGGGTCTCGACGTCTTCGAGAAGGAGCCGCTCCCGCCCGAGAGCTCGCTCTGGTCGCTCCCGGGCGTGATCGTGACGCCCCATGCCTCAGGCCGTACCCCGGGCAACTCCATCCGCGCGGAGATCATCTTCCTTGAGAATCTCGGCCGCTTCTCGCGCGGAGAGGCGCTCCTCAACGAAGCCGAGTGAGTCCCGGTCCGGGGCGGCGCGAGCCGGGGACCGGGCCTGACCTGGTCTCCCTTGCAGCCTAGCCGCGCAGCGTGATCGCCGCGTGGGTAATGACCGGGCTGTTGCGCTCCTTGGTCTTCGCAGAAATCCGGATCTCGCTCCCCTCCTTCCACATGGAGGTCACGATGCTCTCGCCCGGAAAGACCACCCCTGCGAAGCGTGCTTGGTAACGTGCCACCTTCTCCGTCGCGCCGCCGAGCGCAGCATCCACCACGGCCTTGCACACCACGCCATAGGAGCAGAGCCCGTGCAGGATCGGGCGATCGAAGCCGGCCATCTTGGCAAAGTTGGGATCCGCATGGAGCGGGTTTTTGTCACCGGAGAGCCGATAGAGGAGCGCCTGCTCCGGGAGCGTCTTTGACTCGACCTCGAGATCGGGCGGGCGCTGCGGTGCCTCGGGGCCGGCCTTGGGTCCCGGGTCGCCGCCAAAGCCGCCGGCACCGCGCAAGAACAGCGAGAATCGGTTCACAAAGAGAGTGCTTCCGCTCTCATCTTTCGTCTCCATCTCGAGAATCACGAGCGCGGCCTTCCCTTTGTCGTAGACCCCGGCCACCTTGCCCGAGCTTGTCACCTTTGCTTCCACGGGGATCGTCTTGCGAATCTCGAGGTCCTGCTCGCCGTGCAGCAGCAGAGCAAAGTTGAACTCTCCGGCAAGGCCAGGCGTGGACGCGATTCCCGTCAAGGAGCCGAAGACCGGCACCACCCCAAAGCTCGGAATTACGCGGAAGCTCTTGTCGTTCTCGTAGGTGTAGGAAAGCTCGCGCGGCTCGGTCGGTGGAAGACCCGCGCCAATCCCGAGGTGATAGAGGATCACTTGGTCGCGGGTCCAGCGGTTCTCGCCGCCGGCGATGGCCGCTCCGAGGGCCTTCTGGGGGTCGATCGCCATGGCTCACTCCTCTCGTCTGCGCGGCCCAAAACGGGGCGCGGAGGCGGGGAGCCTAGCGCGCTCTGCCGGAAGGCGGGGCGTCGCCTTCTTCGTCGCCTTCGTCCCGCGCCGCTGGCAAGCGAACCCGGAAGACGCTGCCCCGTCCGGGCGTCGATTCGACCTCGATCTCGCCCCCGTGGCGGCGAACGATTTCGTACGAGATTGCAAGGCCAAGGCCGGTGCCGTCTCCGACGTTCTTGGTGGTAAAGAACGGATCGAAGATCCGATCGATCACCTCTGCGGGGATGCCGCAGCCGTCGTCTTCGACGCAGAGCACCACCTGGTTTCCCTCGCCTCGCAGGGCGACGCGGATCGTGCCGTCGCCCTCGATCGCTTGGCGCGCATTCAAGACGAGATTGAGCAGCACCTGCTGGATCTCCTGCGGCGCGCAGTGGATCCCCGGCACGAGCGAGAGCTCTTTCTCCACGCGCACCCGCAATCCCAACTGAGGGGCGGCCATGCGCAGGGCGCTCTCCACGAGGGGGCGCGGGTCGGCGACGCTGCGCTGCGCCTTCCCGGCGTGGGAGAAGCCTCGGATATCGCGCACGATGGCGGCAATGCGGTCGATGCCTTCCAGCGACTCGGCGACGAGCTCCTCCCCCTCGCTTAGGAGCACTGTGCTTTCAGGGTCCGCGCTTGCCGCGTGGAGCGCCGAGCCCACCACCTTCCAGTGGCGTTGGAGCTGGTTCAGGTTCGCGTGGATGAACGCGATCGGATTGTTGATCTCGTGGGCAATGCCCGCCGCGAGCTCCCCCACTGCTGCCAGTCGCCCGGAGGTCACGAGGCGGCTCCGCAGGCCTGCCACCTCTCGCAGATCCCGCACCACAAGCACCAATCCGAGGGGCTCTCCTCGCTTATCGAGGAGCGGTGCAGTGGAAATCGACACCGGGCTGCGACGCTCGTGCTGGGGCAGGAGCTCACACTCGAGTTCCCGGGTGTTCGGGCTGGTGAGCGCTGCCGGAGGGGCCGTGAAGAGCTCGCGTGCACGCACCCCACGCAGCCGCTCCGGTTCACAGCCCACGAGCCGGCCAAGGCCCGCGCTCGCGCTGCGGATGCGTCCGTCGAGCGAGAGCAGCGCGACTCCGTCGCGGAGCGTCGCGAGGATCTCGCGTGCAAACGCCCCCGGGGCGAGCAGGGAGTAGCCGTGGCGCCGCACCCCAAACGCGATCACCGCACCAAGCACGGTCACGCTCCCGCTGCCGAAGCGCGGCACGTGGATACCGGAGGCCGGAAGGGCAACATCCGTGAGCGCCACGATGACAAGGGCAATCGCGATCCCGACCAGGAACCAGCGGGCCTGCGCTCGCTCACCCGCCGACGCGCCCGCGGGAAGCGAGCCGCGCCACAGGAGGAGTGCGGCCATTGGGTATCCACACGTTACGGCGTATACCACCGGGAAAAAGGATCCGAACACGTAGCCCCAGCCGAAGCTCGTGGGCACCACGCCTCGCAAGCCGAGGGGCGTCGCGATGTAGAGGAGGATGAAGACGAAGGCCGTCAGGTAGCCGAAGGGCAAGAGCTTATGCACGCGCTCGGTCATCCCGGTGGTGGCTTCGAGGTAAAGCTGCAGGGAGAGCGGGCCGAGCCACATCCAACCCAAGGAGGACGCGCGAAGGACGAAGAGAGCGCGCGCAGCGTGCGGCTCGCATCCCGCGATGACCTCGCACAGGGACCAAAATGCGGAGCAGCCGAGGATGGCCGCGGTGAGGCGGTTGGCGGGATCACCCGCCTCGCGAGCCAGGACCGCTCCGCCAAGAGCCGCGGCCACCAGGCAGAAGAAGAGCGGAACAACGACAACCGGGTGCATGAAGGCGCGCCCTCGCTTGAAAGATCGGCTGAAAGAGGGCTCACCTTGACGTTGCGCCCCTGCGCCCTCCCCCGGCGGCGGCGAGGGTGCGCAACAGCGGCTAGGTCTCCGCGGAAGTGCGCGAGAATTTCGTACGCGCCAAGGCCCCATGGCGATGCGCGAGGCTCCGGCGCGCACGCGTGAAGGGGCGGGTGTCTTTCACGCTTCGCCCGAGGACGATGGGGGGAGAGACTGTGACGGAGACGCTCGAAGAGATGGGCAGGAGCTCGGCGAGCGTCCTCTTTCTTTTGGACAGGCACAGGGCGGTGCGCGGTTTGCCTTAGAAGGAGCGATAGTCCTCGGCGAAAAGCGCCGGCGTTCCCCCGGTGTGCCAGAAAACGACCGTTCCACGGACGCACCCCGCCTCAACCGCGGCGATCAGACCCGCCAGCGCCTTTCCCGTGTACACGGGGTCGAGCACCAGGCCCTCGGTGTGGGCCGCAAGCTGCACGGCTTCTCGACACTCTTTTGTGATCGCCCCATAGTGGGCTCCGGCATGATCGGCGATCACGAGCTCGAAGGCCGGAAGCGTGCGACCCGCAAGGCGTGCGGTCTCCGCCGCGAGTTCCGGCACCCGCAGGGCGTGGGGCCGAGGCGGCCGCGCGACGTCCACGCCGAGGATACGGACGCCCTCGGGCAGACCGACCAGGAGCCCGGCGTGTGTACCACCGCTTCCGTCGGCGACGACCACCCAGTCGGGAGGCTCCCCGAGCTGCGCCAGGAGTTCGTCGGCGGCGTGGACGAAGGAGAGAGCGCCTACCGGACTCGCGCCTCCAATCGGCATGGCGTACGCCCGCGGTCCAAGCTCGCGCGCGATCTCGGCGACGCGCGCTTCCCAGGCGCGCCAGTCGTCCGTACCTGCAAAGTGGAGCTGTGCGCCGAAGAGCCGGTCGAGAATCAGATTGCCGGAAAAGACGGACGGGGAGCGACCGCCGAGCACGAGATGGCACGCCATACCGAGGCGCGCCGCGGCAGCAGCCGTCATGCGGGCAAAGTTGGACTGTGGCCCGCCCGCGGTGACGAGGGTGTCACAGCCGCGCGCCTTGGCATCGGCGACAAGATGCTCGAGCTTGCGCGCCTTGTTACCGCCCAGGGCGAGCCCGGTCTGGTCGTCGCGCTTTACGAGCACACGAATCCCGAGGGCCTCGGAGAGCCGCGGCGCCGGATCGACGGGGGTGGGCAGGTGCGCGAGGGGAATCCTCTTCACGCCCGCCATCCTACGGGGCGCACGGGATTCGGCAAACAAGTCCGCCCCGGGCGCCCGCGCGCGCTTCCATGCCCAAGCACTCCTCTTAGGGCGCCTTGAGTGTGCCCTCGGCGCTCACCGTAACGTCCACGAACCGATCCACACGAAGAAGAAAGTTGCTGGCGTCCCGCATCCCCCAGTCGACGTAAGGCACACGGAAAGTGGACGCGATCCCAAGGCGATCGCCGTGTGCCGTGAGTGTGGCGGGAAGCTCGAAGGGGAGGCTCTGGCCGTGCAGGCGAAGCGTGCCACGCAGACGCACCTGCGCACTCGTCTCGCTGCGCGAGAGGAGCTCGAGTGCCTCCGCCCGGAACACGATCGTGGGGAAGCGCTCGCTCTCGAGAACATCACGTTGCATGTCGACGTCGCGAGAGGAGTTCCCGGTCTGCGCGCTGCGCGCGTCGAGCACAATCTCCCCAGAGGCGTCGCCGCCCGCGGGATCGAACCGGAGCTCCGCGTGGGAGAGCTGGACCGAACCATCGACCGTGTGGAAGGTCGCGCCGAGTGTAAAGGAGATCTTCGTGGCGACCGGGTCGAGGGCGAGGATCTGCTCTTCCGCCGAGGCGGACGGTCCTGCGGCGAGGGGAAAGAGCCCTGCCATGAGCCATGCGCGGGCCGCGCGCCGTAGCGAACCCATGATTCTTTCTCCGCGCTTCACGCCGAACGCTCCCTTTCGAGGAGCAGCGCCGCCGCCGGCAGGAGAAAGGGTCGCACGACGCAGGTATCCAGGAGCACGCCGATCGTGATGCCGATCCCCACTTGCTCGAGGAACGCGATCCGAGAGAGGGCGAGCGTCGCAAAGGTACCGGCCAGCACGAGGCCGCACGAGCTCACGACGGGCCCGGTGGCTTCGAGCGCACGCGCCAGCGCAGCCTCGAAGGGCTGGCGCTGCTGCTCCTCGCGCGCACGCCCGAGCAGGAACACGCCGTAGTCGGCTCCGATCGCGACCAGCAGGACGAAGAGGAAGAAGGGTGCCTTCCAATCGACGCCCGCCCAAAAGCCGGCGTCAGCCAGAAGCTGGAGCGCGCCGAGGGACGCAAAGTAGGAGAGCAGGATCAGCGCCGTGATGGTGACGGGGGCGATCAGCCCCCGCAAAAGCGCGACGAGCAGCGCGAACACTCCGGCCACGATCCAGCGGTCGAGCCGCGTCATGTCGTCACGGGTGTAGTGGGCAAGATCCCGGGTGATGGCCGTCGGCCCGGCCAGGTAAATCCGCGCATTGTGAAAGCCAAGCGCAGGAACGAGCGTCGCAAGCGCACCTTCAAGACGAGCGGCCGTGGCGACCGAGGCGGGTGCGTTGGGCGGCGTGGTGAGTTGGAGCTCGAAGCGCGCGGCTCGGCCGTCTCGCGAGAGATAGTGTCCGAGCGCCCGCTCGAGCTCGTGTGAGTCCGCGATGTCCTCGGGGGTGAGCGCAAGGCGATCGAGAAGGCGCGAAGAACCGGGGGCTCGGTCGAGGGCATCCAGACGATCGCGGCCCTTTGCAATTCCTGCTGCGAGGGCCTGCGCCCCACGCAGGGCATCGCCAAGACCCTGATCGAGCCTGCCAAGTTGGCCATCGAGTTCGTCGAGCTCGCGCCTTGCGGCCTCGAAGCGCTCCGGGGCAAAGGCGCCGAGGAGAGAGCGCTTCTGCTCCGCCTCAAGCTCCGCCTTCTTCGGGGGGAGATCGGCACGACCCTGCGCGAGCTCGTGCCGGGCCTGCGCGAGCCCGGCGGCCAAGCGGCCTGCCCCGTCCGTCGCTTGACCGAGGCCCTGCGCCAAGGCGGCGAGTTGGCTGCGCAGCGTTGCGCGCGCCAAGAGGCCGGGTTCTCCCGTCGGGCGTGTGGCGCTCCACACCTTCGCGATTCCCGGTTGGCCTGCGAGCTGCTCCGTCAGCTGGTAGAGGCCGTCGAGCGCGTCGCTCGTGCGAAGTCCAGGGTCGCTCTCCGGGAGCTCAAGGACGACCGTGAGGGGCGACACCTGCGCAGGGTCAAAGTGTCGCACCAGGGCAGCGAATCCCTGCTCGGACACGCTCCCTTTTGGGAAATCGAGCTCGAGCTCGAAGGAAGGAAGTGCCGAAAGGCCGAGCCAGGCAAGGGGCGCCACAGCGCTGAAGCTCACGATCAGGATGGGAAGCGGTCGCGCTACGACGAGGCGCGCAATGGCTGGCCAAAGCCGTTCAAGGGGTCGGGGCCGTGTGACGGCGCGTGGCCAGAAGAGGGCGGAACCGCTCTGCGTCATGAGGGCGGGCAGCAAGGTGAGGACCGCGGCCAGTGTGACCGCGACCGCGATAGCAAGCGCCGGCCCCGAGAACGCGAATAGGCCAAAGCTCGCAAAGCCCATGAGCCCGCAGGCCAAGACCACGGCCAGAGCACTCGTCACGATGACCGGGGTGCTCTTCCGGCGTGCCTCAGCGATGCAGTCGGCGGGTGCGCGCGCCCGGGTGAGCGCCTCCTCGCGTGTGCGCGCGAACAGAAGCAGGCCATAGTCCGTTCCTACACCCCAGACGAGGACC
>DAIOWK010000128.1:0-9583 GCA_036758525.1 Myxococcota bacterium | reverse complement strand
GACCTTGGGTGCGGCGTCCGTTTCCGGGGCGCTCGAAAGCGAGTAGCAGCGCAGGATCATTTCGTCCGGCAGCGCGACCTGGAAGGTCAGGAACTGGCCGGCTTTGTAGCGGTAGAGCGGGGCGAGCTCCGAAGGCATCTCGAACACGAAGGAGCGGGCGTCGGGCGTCTCGTCGATCACTGCCGCCACGCGCAGCGCGTGGTAGCCACGGGCCGGCGCGCTCAAGGTCTAGAGCCCGAGCTGTGCCACGGCGCTGCGGACGTCGTCCGCGGTCTGGTGGAAGAGTGGAAAGTCCGTGCGACGCCATTTCACGCGACCGTCCTGCCCGATCAGCACAAGGGCGCGCTTCGCCTGGCCGAGGAAGTTGAGCGCACCATACTGCCTGCAGACCGCGCCACCCTTGTCCGAGAGCAGCGGAAAGGGCAGCGAGTGCTTCTTCGAGAAGGCCGTATGGGACGATTCGCTTTGCGGATTGATGCCCAGGACCTCGACCCCGAGATCGGAAAAGACAGACATATGGTCGCGGTAGTTGCACAGCTGCTTCGTGCACACTGGTGTGTTATCCCCCGGGTAGAACACGAGCAACACCGGCCGCCGGGCGAGGCGCTCCGACAGGCGGACGGTTCCTTGGGTCGAAGGAAGCGTGAAGTCGGGGGCGAGATCTCCGACTTGGGAGGGCTTGGCCATTCCCAAAGACTAGTAGACCGCGGCGCGGTTATCGAGTCCTCGTTGCGGCTCAGAGCGCAAAGCGCAGCAGCTCAACGCGGATCCCCCCGTTCCGCAGAGTGTGTACGACCGCTGGGCCAAGACGCAGACACGCGCTGTGGGTGGGATGGGCGGAGAGGATCCCGACCTGCCAACCGCGGAATCGCTCACGCAACACCCGACCAAGTTCGGTGTAGGAAGCGCGGGCCCGCTGGGCATCGCCCAGGCGGCGACCGTAGGGGGGGTTCGCAAGTACGAGGCCGCGCGGCGGGCGAGCGGTCTGCAACACGTGGGCCTGCCATTGCTTTGGGCGGAAGCGCGGCGCGCGCAGCTCCGCGAGCACGAGCTCCTCAATCCGCAGGTGCTGGCCCACCCCGGCGCGCTCGGCGTTGCGCCGCGCGCTCTCGACCGCCGAGGGACTGCGATCAAATCCGAGAATGGGTGCAGCGAGTTCACCGCGTATCGCGGCCTTCGCAGCGGCGCGTTCCCTTTCCCAGGCCTCGCTCTCGAAGCAGGGCCACTGTTCAAACGCGAAGGAGCGCTCGAGGCCGGGCGCGCGCTGGAGCGCGATTGCGGCGGCTTCGATCGGAAGAGTCCCCGCTCCGCACATCGGGTCGACGAGGGGTGTCGTAGGATCCCACCCGCAGAGCAAAATCAGTGCCGCCGCGAGGGTTTCCCGCAAGGGGGCCTGGGCCGTTTCGAGGCGCCAGCCGCGACGGTGGAGGAGCTCCCCCGAGCTATCGATCGAGAGTGTCCAGCGGTCGTCCTCACCGCGGGCGAGCACCGTCACCGCGTCGCGTGGAGGGTCGGCCCGCGTGCGCGCGTTGCGTGAAAGGGAATCCGCCAGCGCAAAGCGCACCGTCTCCTCGACGGCGCCGGTGTGGAAGAGGCGCGATCGCTTCGCGGAGGCCTTGACCTGGAGCGCCGCTCCGTCGGGCACGAGTTCGCACCAAGGGAGGGTCGACACGCGACGGCGCAGACGGGCGAAGTCGCGCGCCTCCACCCTGCCGACGCGCAGGAGCACCCGACTCGCGGTGCGAAGCCACAGGTTGGCGCGCATCCCCGCTTCGAGTGTCCCCGAAAATTCGATCCCGCCCTCGACGGTGCGCACCTCGCTTACGCGCGGGAGGGCCGCGACTTCGCCGAAGAGGACCGATTCCACGCCTGGTGCGGCGACAGCGAACCAGCGGAGCGTGCGCTCTGCAAAGGGGGGAGCCGAGGGAAGCGCTTTCGGGGGCCCGGCGAGCGCCCGTCCCCGACGCTCGCCAGGCTGCGGCAGCGCGGCGGTGCGTCCTTGAAACCGCAGGTGAGCGAGAATCTCCACCGTGCCGCTCCCTCCGCTGACGGGTGAGTCCAAGGTGGCGGCCAGCTCGAAACCCAATGCCATCGCCTTGCGCGTGAAGCGATGCAGCGCTTCGCCCCGCACGGCCGGGTCGGAAACGTCTCCATGACGCACCCGTTTGTCGGGTAGCTCGAACTGGGGCTTGATCAGGACGACGCCTTCGGCACCGGGCACGAGGCGGAAGGCGAGGCCGCGCAGCATGCTCCGCCCCGCCACGAAGCTCACGTCGACCGTGAAAAAGTCGAAGGGGCCCGCAGCGGTCTTAAGGGAGAGCGTCTTAAAGTCGGTTCCTTCGAGGGATGAGACACGGGCGTCCGCACGCAAACGCGGATGGAGCTGGCCTCGACCCGCATCGACGGCCACGACCGAGCGCGCGCCCGCCGCCAGGAGCGCTTCTGTGAAGCCGCCCGTCGAGGCGCCGATATCGATCGCCCGCGCACCCCGCACGCGCTCGCCCAGCTGGAGCCGCTCGAGCGCGGCCGCAAGCTTGAGGCCGCCGCGCCCGACGGGATGTTTCCCTCTCATTTGGCCTGTGATACCCGTCCGAGACGTCCCCTACCAGAGCCATGCAAGGGGCCGGGAGGTGCCCATGTCGGCAGAGGTAAAGGTGGAAATGAGTGAGCGTCACGGGCGACGCTACGCCAGTACCGGCTCACCTTGGGAGCCCATCGTGGGCTACAGCCGCGCCGTGCGCACCGGCGAAACCATCACGGTGACCGGGACTGTCGGGCTCGGGCCCGATGGCAAGTTCGCGGCGGGCGCGGCCGCGCAGGCCCGGCGTGCACTCGAGATCATTCAGGCGGCCATCGAAGCCTTGGGTGGGAAGCTTACGGACGTCGTCCGCACTCGCATCTTCGTGACCGACATCTCCCAGTGGGAAGCGGTGGGCAAGGTCCACGGCGAGGTCTTCGCCGGGATCCGCCCCGCCACCACGATGGTGCAGGTTGCCAAGCTGATCGATCAGGCCGCGCTCGTGGAAATTGAGGCCGATGCAATCGTCCTACACAGGTCAGGTTCCTTGTGACAGACTCTCCAGGGCGGGTCTGCGCACTGCAGGCATGCATGCCCTAGGGAGCGAACGGGATGCACCGAGGCGCTGCGCCCGCGAAACAACGACTGGCCTGGGCTGCGCTGATCACGGCGGGGTTCGCCCTCACGCTTTCTTGCCAGGCCCTGTCGCCCCATGGCGCGAGCTCGCCCGGCGGCAAGAGCGCCGCGACCCCCTTCCCCTCCCAGGCTGAGCTCGACAAGCTCGGCCCGGCACCCACCGCCTCCGAACTGGCGCGCATCGAAGTCGATGAAGTCGACTCCTGGACGCTCGAGGGGCCGTTCCCGGAGCGGGTCGAGGATGCTCCGCACACGGCGGCCACTCCATGGGAGGAGGTCCTGGCTCAGGCGGTGGCGCGGCGGGCAGGGCTCGCCCTCGTGACGGAGGCGATGCAGTGCGCGGCCCGGGAGCTTGGCCACTTTCTCCTGGTGCGCGGGAAGGTGCCACCGCCAACGCTCCTCGAGTTCATGGTTGCGCGCTGCGGTGCGCCAGCCGATGAGACCGCACATCTCTATCTCGAGGGCCCGGTTCCCAGCACGGTGGACGACAGCCACCTGATCGAGCAGTGGCGCCCCCAGCTCGACCAGCTGCTGAGCAGCGCGCTCGCCGGAAGCACCGCGACGACTGGACTTTGGTTTGGTCGGGACGGCGGACGCGCGGTGGTGGCCGTGGTGGTGTCGCCTCGCCGCACCTTGGTCGCGCCCTTTTCCCCCGTCTCTTCGGGGGATCGCCTGATCTTTGGCGGAGAAGTGGTGGGGAGTCCCGATGCCGTGACGGCTTGGGCCAACCGAGGCGCTCTTGGCTTCACCGAGTGCGATCGCGACCCGAAGGTTGCGCTGCCCCGATTCGCGTTCTCTTGTGCGCTCGACCCGAGCGATCCCTTCGCGGTGATCGACGTGGCCGCACGGGAGCGCGGGCGCATCCTCGCGCAGGGGGTGCTGCGCGTGCTCGCGCGACGGCCCGGAGAGGAGGCACGGCAATGGCGGCGCAACCGATATGCCGCGGCGCGGCCTGCCTCGAGCCCAGAAGACTTTGCACTTGGCGTCTCCGAAGCGCTGGGCGACATCCGGAAAAAGGCCAGCCTCCGTCCGCTCGTACTCTCGAAAAAACAGAGCGAGCAGGTCGCGCAGCTCGTACCCCATGTGCTTGCGGGTGAGCTCGGCCTCGGGTCGTCTGCCGTCTCCGACCTGGCTGCCCTCGGTGTGCTGGCGGGTTGGCGTGTGGGCGGCTCCATCAAAGACGCTGGGATGACGAGTGCCACGCTGGCCGGACCGATGGACGCGGGCCTCTGGGTCGACACCGCCCTCGAGGAGCCCACGGGACGCGCGGCCCTGCTCGATCCCGACGCCCGCGTGCTGGCCGTGGGGGCACTTGCAGCGGACAAGCCTCCCGTGCTCGTCGCCATCGCGGCGACCTACCAGCTCTTCGGGGAGGAGGATCTGACCACGGAGGCCGCACGCTATGCCAAGCGGATCGCGGAGGCGCGCGCCGCGCGAGAGAAGTCCGCCCCACAACCCCTGGTCTCCGTTCAAGCCGTGGCCGAGCACGCGGTGCAAACGCTCGCCACGACAAAGCTCGAACCGCAACAGGCCCTGAACGACGCGCTCGCGAAGGCGGGAAGCCAGGTCGGCCGTCCCCTCCACGGCTGGTACGTGCAAGGCCGGAGCGTCGAGGACCTTCCGATTCCCGACGAGCTCTCCACTTGGGACTCCCTCGAGGTGGCAGTGGCGGTCGGCTCCTATCAGCCCCCGAACGAGCCGTGGGGGCGTCTCGTGGTGTTCATCATCGCCTTGCCCCCCGACGTCGGTATCTAAGGCGCCGCCTCGTTCAGACTTGAAAGTGCAGGCGGACGAGCCGCTCCGCGATCCAATCCGGGAGAAGCCGCCGCCCGAGGGGTACGAGGCGCGAGTCGGGTCCCACCGGGTAGCGGGTGCGCGGGCGGCGCGCCGTGAGCGCACGGAGAATGGTGCGCGCCACGAGGGTCGGCTCTGGCGCTTTTTCGAGGGAGCGGCGGATCACCCCCTCGCAGCGCGCGATGCGCGCTCCGTAGGCCGATCGCATCGCCAGGCTGAAGTCCGTGGCATCGTTGAAAGCCGTGCGGATATCCCCGGGCTCGACAAGCGAGATCCCCACACCAAAAGGGGATAGCTCCATGCGCAGCGCCTGGGCCAGTGAATCGACCGCGGCCTTGGTGGCGGAGTAGTGGCCTTGAAATGGAATGGGCACGCGCCCCGCCAGCGAACCGACGAGGATGATTCGACCGGCTCGGCGGCTTCGAAAATCGGGAAGGATGGCCCGCACGCATGAGAGAACGCCAAACACGTTGGTGTCAAACTGCTCGCGCGCAGTTGCGAGGGGAACCTCCTCGATGCTGCCGAAGACCCCGAACCCAGCGTTACATACAAGCGCGTCAAGATGTCCCGCATGCCGGCTCGCGAGCGCGACTCCGGCCCGCACCGAGTCTTCATCGCGCACGTCCATCTCGATCCACTCGACGCCGGGCCGCGAAGCCGTGGGAGGGCGGCGGCTCGTGCCGAAAACCCGCCAGCCCTCGCTCGCCAGGAGCGACGCCGCGGCGGCACCGATGCCAGAGCTTGCCCCCGTCACGAGGACCGAGCCGCTCATCTGCGCAGCGCGACGCGCTCGGGGCTGCCCGACCAGGTCCACGCGAACGTGCGGCGCGAGACGCCGAGCAAAAGACCCGAGAGCGCCACGGGGTGGACAAAGAGGTTGTCCGGCACGATTGCCTCGCGGGGGCCGGTCCAGCCTGCTGGCGCGTACTCTGCGAGACGCGCGCAAAGTGCGGGGGTGTCGTCCGACTCCGCATAGCACATGTAAAACGAGGGGCCGCGGCGCTCGAAAAATCTCCCCATGGTCTTCGCCACGTCGACGGGTGTCACCACCTCGATCCGATCGAGCCGCGCCGGGTGAAAGAGCGTGAGGATTCCTTCGTAGCCGTACTCCTGGGAGCGAATGGGCACGAAGCCGTGGGAATCGAGCGCGAAGCGCTCTGCGATGCGGTCCGCGCTCTCCTTCCAGTCCGGTGTGAGAAGGGTCGCTTCGTACAAGCGGTCGAGGAGACCCGCGGGCTCACGCTCCGCTTCGGGGGAGATGACCACCCGCAGCCCCGGCACCCCGAGGGCCTCGGGGCAGACCAGGAGCTGCTCTCCCGCCTCGGCGATCTCCACGCCGCGCATCGCAAGGTACGAGCGCAAAGCAGCGGGGTCCGCCACGCTGAATCCGGCGGCGAAGAGCCCGCCCCGCGTCTGCTTCAAGAACTCCGCGGCCGCTCCGACCCCGTTGGGCTCCAGTAGCTCGATTTCGCTCCGGCCCACGCGCAGCACGCTGCGAAGCGCACCCAGTGCAGGCACGGAATCCTGGTGCACAAGAACTGCGCCGAGGAGCTGGGAGAACGGGACGACGGCACGACTCCGATCGGAAACGACGAGCTGTACGCGATCCAGCCGTGTCAGCATGCAACGCTCTCCCAAGGGCCGCGCCCATCTTATACCCTGCGCGCTCCCACGGTACTCTGCGGCCTGAGGTTTCAGCATGCCCCGCGTTCCGCATCCGGCACCCGCCGTGACCGAGATCTCGGCGGCAATCTTCTCGCGCCTTGCTCCCCGCATCGCTGCACACCGGGGCAAGCTCTACCCGCTGCATGTGGGGGACACCTGGCGGGAGCCGTTTCCGGGTGGTCGGATGGAGGACTTGCGCGTCGACGCGCATCCAGGCATGCACCGCTACAGCGAAACCCAGGGCGTACCGGCGCTCGTCGATGCCATCGTCGAGAAGGTACGCACGCAAAATGCCCTGCCTTGCGAACGCGATTCCGTCCTCGTCACGGCCGGCGCGACCGGCGCCCTGGGCGCGGCCATCGGAATGCTGGCCGCGCCTTCCGAAGAGATCCTGATGCTCGCCCCCTACTGGCCCTTGATTCCCGGCATCGCCCAGGCCTTTCGAGCGGTTCCCATCGACGTCCCCTTCTACGATCGCGTCGACTCTGCGACGGCTGCGGTCGAGGCGGTACGCGAGCGAATCACACCGAGGAGCGTCGCACTCTACGTGTCGACTCCGTCGAATCCGACCGGCCGGGTGCTGCCCGCTACGTGGCTTGAGGCACTGGCGGAGCTGGCTCGCCAGGAAGGGCTGTGGATCCTCTCCGATGAAGTGTACGAGGCCTACGTGTACAGCGGTCAGCACGTATCGATCGGACGATACGCGCCGGAACGAACCCTCTCGGTGTTTTCGTTCTCCAAGACGTATGGAATGGCGGGGAACCGAACCGGCTATCTCACGGGACCGCCCGAAGCAATCATGCAGGCGCGCAAGATCTCCACGCACACCTTCTATGCGGCACCCACCGCGGGTCAGCTCGCCGCGCTCCGTGCGCTCCAACACGCGGAGGCCTGGGTCCGTGAGACCCGCGCCGCCTATCGGGGTGCGGGTCTCGATGCTGCCGCCGTGCTGGGCCAGGCGCCGCCCGAGGGCTCGTGCTTCTTGTTCTTGGACGTCACGCGGTATTGCGGCGACTCGGATGTCTTCCGCTTCCTCGAGGATTGTCTCGACGATGGCGTGGTGCTCGCCCCCGGCCTCTCCTGCGGCCGGGACTACGCGGGTTGGGTACGCCTGTGCTTTACCTCGATACCGCCGCAGGAGACGGCGGAAGCCGTGCGCCTCTTGTCCAAGCGGCTGCGCTGAAAACCGAGCGGCGGGTCCGCGGGCGGAGGCTGTCCGAGCGGCGCTCTACTGGCGTTTCGCGCTCTTGATCAAGACCGGCGCGACGGGCACGTCGTTCGCACCGGTCGGCACCGCGCCGATCTTCTTGACGACGTCCATGCCATGGGTGACATGGCCAAACACCGCATACCCGAAGTCGCGCGCGCCGTGGTTTAGAAAGTCGTTGTCCTTCAGGTTGATGAAGAACTGCGCCGTGGCGCTGTCCCGCGCCGAGGTACGCGCCATGGCGATGGTGCCCGCCTCGTTCGTGAGTCCGTTGTCCGCTTCGTTCTTGATCGCCGCACGGGTTGGTTTCTGGGACAAGTTTGGCGTCATGCCTCCGCCCTGGATCATGAAGTTCGGGATCACGCGGTGAAAGACTGTTCCATCGTAGAAACCGGCGTCCACGTAGGCGAGGAAGTTCTCAACGGTGATCGGTGCCTTTTCAGGGTCGAGTTCAAGGGTGATATCCCCAAGAGACGTAACGAGCACGACCACGGGCTTGCCTCCTTTTTTCGCGTTCGTGGCCGGCGCCTGCGCGGAGCCGACAAGAGGGATCGTGAAGATCACCGCCGCTACGAGAGTCGCGGTGATCCCCAACCGCAAGGAGCTCAGGGTCTTGCGCATGGCGTTGGCTCCTCGGCTCGCAGCCCAACCGTTCTCGGCGCGCCTCTCTTTACCCCGGATTGGCAGCGCTTGCAAAACGGCGCCTTCTTGCCCCCTCGGGAACTTCAAGCTGCGGCGCAAACCCGCCGATCCGGAAGAGGTGAGGGGTCGCTCCTTCCTTGGGTGGATTCACCAGCACGCGGGCTGCCTGGCCTGGCTCGTGGCGCCCCTCGCCTTCGGCTGCTCGCTCTTCGCAGGTCCCCCTCCTGCGCCTGAGCCGGCGGTCCCCATGGCCGCGAGTCAAGAACCCGGACCGGAGGTCTATCGGCGTGCAGACGCCGATCGCGTACGCCTCCTCGAGCGCGAAAACGAACGGCTCCGGGCCGACATCAATGACGCCGAGGCGTCCCTCGTCGAGCTCGAGTCCGGGCTCCGCAGTACCCATACGCGCGCGGAGGCCGTCTCCGCCGTCGCCGAGGCCCGAATCCAGGTCGATCGAGCGGCCAAGCAGGTGCCTTGGCGCAGCGACTTGGTGGCCGAGGCGCACCAGAAGCTGGACGAGGCCGACCGCCAGCTGGGCGATGGCCGGGTCGCCGCCGCAATCTTCTTCGCGTCGAGAGCATCGCGCATCGCGGCCAACGTGCTGGTCGAGGGTCAGCGCACAGAGCGCAACCCGGGCACGCAGTACGTGCGGTCGGCGCGCGCGAACCTGCGCGCGGAGCCCTCGCCGGACGCCAAGGTGGTCTCGGTTCTGCCGAATGGCTTCCCGATCTTCCCGGAGGAGAACCACGGGGAGTGGCTGCTCGTGCGCACGGCCTCCGGACAGGTCGGCTGGATCAACGCCTCCCTCGTGCGCGGTCACTGAAGCTACCTCTCCGGAGGTGCTACGACGCAGTCCTTACCGGTTGCCTTCGCCTCGTAGAGTGCCCGGTCCGCCTCGTCGAAGAAGGCCGAACGGTCCCCGTGGTAGATGGCAACGCCGATCGACACGGTGATCGAAAGCGCAGCGATGCTCCCTTTGGTGCAGAAGCGTTGTTCCGCCACGGCGGTGCGCAGCTTCTCGGCGACGATGAAGGCGCCGTCCCGGTCCGTCGCCGGAGCGAGCACGGCGAACTCTTCTCCCCCGTAACGTGCCACCAGATCGTGGTCGCGGGTCTCCTCGA
>DAIOWK010000127.1:0-9593 GCA_036758525.1 Myxococcota bacterium | reverse complement strand
CCCACGCCGACATGGATGCCTTCTACGCATCGGTGGAGCAGCGCGATCGCCCCGAACTCCGGGGCCGACCCGTCGTCGTGGGGGGAGCATCGCGTCGCGGCGTCGTGGCTTCGGCGAGTTATGAGGCGCGGCGCTTCGGCGTGCGCTCCGCAATGCCAGGGATCGAGGCGCGGCAGCGCTGTCCGGATGCCGTGTTCATCGCCGGAGACATGAAGCGCTACACGCGGGAGTCGCGGCGGATCTTCGAGATCTTCCGTCGGTTCGCGCCGCGCGTAGAGGGGCTCTCCCTCGATGAGGCCTTCCTCGACTGGACGGGCACCGAGCGCTTGCTTGGCCCTGCGGCTCACGTCGGTGAGCGACTGCGCATGGCGGTACGCGAGGAGACCGGGCTCGCGGTCTCGGTCGGGATCGCGCCGGTCAAGCTGTTGGCGAAGATTGCGAGCGATCTCGCCAAGCCCGATGGGCTGATCGAAGTGCGCCCGGGAGAGGTCGAGACATTCCTTGCACCGCTCCCGGTCGGCAGGCTCTGGGGCGTCGGGCCCGTGACGGAGGCGCGCCTGGTCGCCGCCGGATATCGAACCGTGGGTGACTTGGCGCGCGCCGACCTGACGGGACTGCACCCCCTGCTGGGAGACTGGGGTGCCGCGTTCGCACGGCTCGCGCGGGGACAAGACTTGCGCGACGTGGAACCTTTCCGGGAGGCCGTGAGTCTCAGCGAGGAGAACACGTTCGAGTACGACGTCGCGGACCGCGGGGTGCTCGAAACCACCCTCCTCGTGCATGCGGAGTCGGTGGCCCGACGGCTGCGCAAGGAGAGTTTGGTCGCCCGGACCGTCGTCTTAAAGCTCAAGCTCGGGCGTCGGCGCGCTCCCGGTCCAAGGGGCTTCGCGCTCCTCACCCGTCGCGAGACACTGGCCTGCGGCACGGACGACGGCGAGGTGATCGCCCGCGTCGCGCGCGCGCTTCTCGCCCGGACCGAGCTCCGAGAGGCCGTTCGCCTACTGGGCGTGGGGGTGACCAATCTGGCAAGCAGCAGCGGCGGACAGCTCGATCTCTTTTCGGTGGAACACGAGGAACGTCGCATGCGACTCAACCAGGCCGTCGACGCCCTCGCGGCACGGTTCGGCCCCGGGACGGTCACGCGAGCCGGCGCCACAGGCGTCGCACGAGCCGGCCTTTCCCATCAGATCAAGCGCGGGGAGATGGAATAGCCCTCGAGTCCCCGAAGAGGTCGTTAGGCACCGGATGCAATCGGCTGATCCCAGCGATACACGCGCATCGGGGGCACGTTCAAGAGCTCGAGCTGCACGCGGGGCTTGCCAAACACCTGCCGTCCGAGCACCTCCACCCGGTCGCGCGCCTGGTAGGCCACGAAGCGGCCGCCGGGCGCCAGCACGTCGTTCACGCGCTCAAGGATCGTGAGGCCGACCTCGCGGGGGATTGTCGAAAAGGGGATTCCGGAGAGCACAAGATCGGGCCGCTCGAGCCCGCGGGCGCCCAGGGCCTCGGCAATTTCAATCGCGCTGCCCTCGTGGACGTGGAGGCGCGGGTCGTGCACGGTGGCGCGCACCAGCGACACGAACTGAGGCACGATCTCGATCGCGAGGAGCTTCGCCTCGGGATGCATGGCGCGAAGCAGCGTGCGCGTGCTCCCTCCCGTCCCCGGTCCAAGCTCGACGATGGTCCGTGCCCTCGCAACATCGGCGAACCGCACGATGCGGCGCATGAGGAAGCGGGAACTCGGAATGATGGAGGCCACTTCCTTGGGACGCTTCAGGAAACCCTGGAGGAAAAGCAGCGGATGATCGGGCGGCGGACCAGTCTGAACAGGTCGGGGGCTCATCAGACTCCTCTCTCTATTCTCTGCTCGCGTTCTAGCGATCGTGCGGTAGAGAAGCAAGCGGGATTGGCCAATAGGCCATTTTTTTCGAGCGTTAATCATAGATGGCATCCACCTGCCATACGCAATGCATGAGGTCGAAGCGCAACCGTATGACGTTGCCGTCTCCAGTCCGGGCATCGAAGCTGTCGAAGGCAAAGCGGCGCTCCGGGGACCACCAACCGCCTGTGGTGCGCCAAGGCCCTGCCAGCCCCACGATGGGACCATTTGCCACGGCGCTGCGGATCCACTCAGGTCGTCCTCGTGGTGCTCTCACCTCGGCGGGTACAGGCGGACGTAGGGCACGCAGGGCGGCGATGGCGACACCGGGCCTGAGAGCGGTCTTGGGTGCGCTGCGTGGCAGCGCAAAGGGAGATTGTGCGAAGGCATCGGGATGCGGGTCATCCACGAGTAGCGGCGCGCCGACGCGCTCACTCCCGCACAGTGCCTCGAGCTCCGCAAGCGTGCGGCCGAGCGCCGAAGGGGTTGGGCCGGCGGGGTGGAAAAGATCGAGCTGATCCGTGCGCACCGGCCGGCCCTCGGTCGCGAGGGCGATCCCTTCGACCGGCGCTCTTGGCAAGGGGTGTTCGAGCGCAAGGCGCAGGACGCCGAGCAAGGTGCGCGGATCGCCGTTGGGTGCCGACACGGCGACGCGGCGTGTATCGCGCCCACCCCCTTCAAGTCTCAGCTCAAGGTCAAGATCGCCGCAGACAAGACTGCGCAGCTCGAGGCGCTCGGCCAGCCGTGCAAGGAGACCGCGCAGGATGAAGGAAAGCGGTTCCAAGTTTTCGATCGGCCACTCGAGGTCAACCCCCTCTTCTACGCGCGTTTCCGCGGCGCCGGGAAGCGGGACGGTGTCCTCCTCCCCATGGGCAAGGGCAAGCAGACGCAGCACACCCGGCCCCAGTCGTGTCACGAGGGAGCGCCGAGGCAGGCGCGTGAGCTCGCCCACGCGCCGGATGCCAAAGCGTGTAAGCGCTTCCGCCAGCACGTCCTCCGGGTCGAGCAGGTCGATGGGCAGAGGGTCGAGGAATGTCGCTTCCTCCGCGGGCACGAGCACGAGAACCGTGCCTGCACCCTGTGCCTCGTAGGCGGATTTTTCACCGGCCGCTTGGAACTGCTCTGCCGCGCTCCGCGCGTCTTGTGCTCCCTGAAGGTCGCGGGCGATGCACCGTGCTGCGAGCAGCGAAACGCCGCGCGAAGAGGCTACGGCCACCACGGCCGGGATTCCTGCGGTGCATGCGCGTGTCGTGAGTGCGGCTGCGAAACCCTCCTCGGAGCGAAACAGCAAGCCCACACCGGAGGCGTCGAGATACACAGCCGCCTCGGCCGCATACACACCGCTGCATCGTGGCGCTGCGGCGACACGGGGGGAGAGCGAGCGTGCGACGTCGAGCAGCGTTTCGCACGCTGCTCGCTCGAGGGCGGGCGAGGCCACACGCACGCGCAGCGCTGGACAGATCGAGCGGGCGTGGACGACGGAGAAGGTGGGGCGCACGCCAGCGCGCGCCGCCTCGGCGGAGATCGCGATGACCTGCGCACGCGGCCCCACACCCGAGACGATGGCGAGGGGCAAACCTGCGAGCTCTGGCTGCGCCCGCAGCACGGCAGCGAGCGGGAGATCGGCTGCGAGCAGGCACGCGATGCGCACAGCAAATCCCTCATCCTGCTCCGCACGCCGCGCTCATGCCGCCGAGCCGAGAACGTGCAGGCGAACCGAGGCGGCACGCCCTGCCGCGCCACAGAGACCGGAGCGTGTGCGCGCGAGCACGGCTTGCACCTCCAGCTCTTCGAGCAGCGCCGGCATACCGACAAAGCAGGCGCGGCAGGGCTGCATCTCCAGCGCGAGCTCGGCCGAGGTGCCGGCGAGGCGCCGACCTGCGAGCAGCACGAGCGCCGTCTGTGCGCCCGCTGCAGCCCGCGCAAGGCGAGACCAGACCGTGGGGCTGCGCGCGTCGCGGTCCTCACGGCCCACGAGGTCGACCAGGATCAAGGGAAAGCCGCGGGCCTCGAGCAGGCGCTCCACACTGCGCAGGGCTGCACGGACGTGGGGCGCACGTACCCACAGCACGCGCTCGAGGGTGACGCCCGCGGCAACGGCCGAAGCCGCATCGAAGGCGTCGGCGGCGTCGACCACGGCCGCGACCTGCCCGGCACGGGTGGTCTCGGCGAGAAGGCCGAGCGCCAGTGCGGTCCGGCCCGAGGAAGTAGCCCCTGCGACCTCGCTGAGATGCCCGCACGGGAAGCCCCCCCCGAGGAGCCCATCGATCGCGGAGATACCCGTCGGGCAGCGCGGGGGTGGAAGTGCCGGGAGAGCCCCCCGCCGGACCTGGGGTCGGAGGTCGCGCAGCAGGCGCTCGAGGCGGGAAGCGTCCACGGGAACGGGGGAGATTGGACGAGGCGGGGGCATGCCCCGATCTTCGTCTTATTTTCGCCTCTGGTCAATCAGGTCGATGACTGCTCCAATACGGCCTCGAACAGTTTCAGCCGCGGATGTCCCACGAGCACGCCCTCGGGCGTCCGCGCCTGGCCGTGCGCCTTGCGAAACGCCTCCGAGCGCGTCCAGGCCTCAAACGCGGCGCGGCTCTCCCAGGTCGAGTGCGAGATGTATATCCCCGGTTCGTCGCCCCGCAGCAGCGCGAAGCTCCGGAAGCCGGGCACTTCCTCGAGGTACGACTTGCGCCTTCGCCAGTGCTCCTCGAACTCGCCCGTGCGCTCGGGATTGACCTCGAACTGGTTCATCGCGATGAACAGCGCCATCTCCGTTCCTCTCCTTCTGCGGCTAGAATGTTCGCCATGCGCCTGCTCCATACCATGCTTCGTGTGAAGGACCTCGACGAGTCGCTCCGCTTCTACTGCGACGTTCTCGGGATGAAGCTCCTCCGCAGGAACGATTACCCCGAGGGCAAGTTCACGCTCGCCTTCGTCGGCTACGCTGATGAGTCGGAGACTGCGGTCGTCGAGCTGACCTACAACTGGGGGAAGTCGGACTATGTCTTGGGGGACGCCTTCGGTCACGTAGCCATCGGTGTGCCCGACATCCGTACAACGTGCGAGCGCCTGCGCTCGGTCGGTGCGCGGATTGTGCGGGAACCGGGACCGATGAAGCACGGCAGCACGGTGATCGCATTTCTCGAAGATCCCAACGGCTACAAGGTCGAACTCATCGAACAAAAGCCCCGCGCTAGGGTCTGATTCGCACGCGCCGACCTTCGATCACGAGGCGTCCGGCGGCGAAGAGCCGGATGGCCTCGGGAACCAGCCGGCGCTCGACCGCCTGGATCCGCGTGGCGAGCGTCTCGGGCGTGTCCTCCTCGAGCACCGGCACGGCCTCTTGCAAGATGATGGGCCCGTGGTCGTACTCCTCGTCCACGAAGTGTACGGTCGCTCCGGAAACCTTCGCGCCCGAAGCGATCACTGCCTCGTGTACGCGGTGGCCATAGAACCCCTTGCCGGAGAAGGCCGGGATGAGTGCGGGGTGGGTGTTGATCGCGCGCCCCTCGAAGCGGCCGCGCAGCTCGAAGGGAGAGAGGAAGCCAAGGCACGCCACGAGGTCGATCTCGAAACGCCCGAGCTCCGCGTGGATGGCGTCGTTGAACGAACGGACGTCGCCGAACGCTTTGCGCGCGACTAAAAGCGCCGGGATGCCTCGCCGGCGCGCGCGCGCCAATCCGCCGGCCTCGGGTTTTGAGGACAGGACGGCGACCACGCGCGCGGGAACGGAGCCTTCGTCGATGCGCTCACACAGGTTCTCGAGGCTGGTCCCCTCCCCGGAGAGCAGAACCGCAATCCGCAGCGCTGCGGAACCAGCGTTTTCTGCGATCCCTGTCATGCGCCGAACAGGCTCGCGTGGATGCGTCGGGTCGCAGGCGACTGGTTCAACGTATAGAAGTGGAGACCCGGCGCGCCTCGGTCAAGGAGTTCCCGACACTGCGCAGTAGCCCAGGCGACCCCCGCCTCCAGCGTTCGGCCCGGATCGTCCTCCGCGCGTTCAAGTCTTGCGGCAAGTTCAGGGGGGATGCGCGCGCCCGAGAGCGCGGTGATTCGGCCGATATTCTGTCGGCTTACGACGGGCATGATGCCCGGTACGATCGGAACCGTGATCCCAGCGGCGCGCGCCCGTTCGACGAAGGCAAAGTAGTCGGCATTGTCGAAGAAGAGCTGGGTGACCAGGAAGTCGACGCCCGCGGCCACCTTGCGCACGAGATGCCCAAGGTCGGCCTCGGCACTCGCGGCGCGCGGGTGCGTCTCGGGGTAGCACGCGCCGCCCACGCAGAAGTTCCAACGCGTGCGGGCAAAGGCCACGAGTTCGCAGGCATAGGTGAAGCAGCCCGGCGTGGGTCGGTAGTCGGGCTGGTCTCGCGGGGGATCGCCTCCCAACGCGAGCAAGTTCTCGATTCCCGCGGCGGCCAGCCGGTCGAGAATTTCCCCGAGCTCCTCCGTCGTCGAGCCGACGCAGGTCAGGTGGGCCATGGCCGTGATGCCAATCTCTTGCTGAATGCGGGCCACCAGCTCGACCGTCTGTCGCCGCGTCGAGCCCCCGGCTCCCCAGGTGACCGACACGAAGCCCGGCTCGAGGCGCTTCAGCTCGCCGATCGTGCGGTAGAGCGAGCGGAACCCCCCCTCGGTCTTCGGCGGGAAAAACTCGAACGAAACAACAGGGCGGGTCCGGCCGAAACCTTCCGCAATCCGCATTGAGCGAGTCTACCATTGACCATGCTCGCCGGCGCCGCGAGACTGCGCCGTCCGGAGGCCCCGCATGACCGTCCTCGTGTCTGGTTCGCTGGCGATCGATCACATCATGGTCTTCCCCGACCGTTTCAAGCACCACATCCTGCCCGATCGGATTCATATCCTGAACGTCGCCTTCCACGTACCGACGCTGCGCAAGACCTGGGGAGGGACCGCAGGCAACATCGCCTACCATCTGCGGCTTCTGGGCTGCGATCCCCTGATCCTCGCCACCGTGGGCAGCGATTTCACGGCCTACGCGGAATGGCTGGACCGCCATGCGATCCGCCGCGACGGCATCCGGATCATCGAGGACGCATTCACGGCGCAATGCTTCATCACGACCGATCTCGATGACAATCAGATCATTGCGTTCCACGCGGGTGCGATGGAGCGCGCCCACGAGGCACGCGTCGAGGCGGTACACGAGCCCGTCTCCGTCGCAATCGTGTCTTCGAACGCGAAGCGAGCCATGCTCGAGCATGCGCGCGCGCTCAAAGAGCGGCGCGTTCTCACCATGATCGACCCGAGCCATCAGCTTCCGGTGTTTGAGCGGGGCGAACTGCTCGAACTGATCGACGGAGCGGACGTGTACGTCGCCAACGACTATGAGTGGGCACTCACCTGCGAGCGCGCAGGAGAGTCCGAGGACCAGCTGGCAAAACGGGTGGGCGCGGTCGTCGTGACCCGAGGGAGCGAGGGCTCGACCATCCGGACGGGCGACACGCGCATCGAGATCCCTCCCGTTACGGCCGAAAAGGTGGTGGATCCCACCGGCTGCGGGGATGCCTACAGAGCCGGGCTCTTGTACGGGATGCTCCACGCGCTGCCCTGGGAAAAGGGCGGTCGTCTTGGCAGCCTGCTCGGCGCTCTCAATATTGCGGTGCAAGGACCGCAGAGCGTGAACCTCGATCGCGCCAGCCTAAGCGAGCGCTATCGCCGCGAGTTCGGCGACGCGCTCTAATGCCCCGATCCGTCCCGCGGCCGTCTCGCAAGCTGGATTTTGTGTGGTTCCTGATCGCCGCGGTGCTTCCCTTACCGTGGATCGTGGCGAACAATTTCGAGGGGCTAGGCCTTTTGCCCGAGGTAAGCGCCACCCTCGCGGGCTTGGCGATCGTCGGCGCGGCGTTTCTGCTGTCCTGGACGACCGAGCTTGCCGAACGCGACGTGCCCCAGGCGCTCGCGCTCCTCGTGCTTGCCCTGGCCTCCGTGCTGCCGGAGTACGCGGTCGATCTCCACTTCGCGTGGAAGGCGGGAAGCGACCCGAGTTTTGCGCCCTACGCGGTGGCCAACATGACCGGCGCGAACCGGCTCCTGGTCGGCCTTGGCTGGCCGAGCGTCGCGCTCCTCGCCTGTTGGCGCACCCGAAAGCAGTTTCTCAGCGTCGACTCGAAGCAGCTGCTCGAGATCCGCTATCTGCTGATCGCGACGATCTACTCCTTCGTCATTCCCATCGGTGGACACCTCACGCTGTTCGACGCGGCCATTCTGCTCGCGATCTTCTTCTCCTATGTGATGGGCGCCATGCGCAGCGAGTCGCACGAAGTGGAGCTCGTGGGACCCGCGGCCTTGATCGACCACGAGTTCGGCAACTTCGGCCGGCGGATCTGGGCGATCGCGCTCTTCTCCTTCTCGGCGTACGCGATCTTCATTTCCGCAGAACCGTTCGCCGACGGGCTCATCCACGTGGGCCGGAACCACGGGATCGATGAGTTCTTGCTCGTCCAGTGGCTCGCGCCCGTCGCTTCAGAGTCTCCGGAGTTCGTGATTGCCCTGCTCTTTGCACTAAAGCGCCGCGGCTCCGTCGGGCTCGGTGCACTCGTCTCGTCGAAGATCAACCAGTGGACGCTCCTGGTCGGTGCGATCCCCATCGCGTACTCCGTCTCTGCCTCGAGCTGGCGCGGGCTCCTGCTCGACAATCGCCAGAGGGAGGAGCTCTGGCTCACCTCTGCGCAGTCGCTGCTTGCGGTGATCGTGATCGCCGACCTGCGGATCGGAAGAAGCGAGGGGATCCTGCTTGCCGTCCTGTTTCTCGGTCAACTCTGCTTCCCGAGCACCGAGGCACGGTACTTCTTCGTCGGGCTCTATCTCGTGGTGGCGGCCGCGCTCCTCCTCCGGCGGGGCAATGGAGGCCTACGCGCCTTCGGGTCGCTCCTGCTTCCCCGCTAAGCCATGGCACGCGAATGCTCCGTCGTCGTTGTGGGAGCCGGAGTGGTGGGCCTCGCTGCGGCTGCAGCGCTCGCGCGAGCGGGCCGCTTTGTCGTCGTTCTGGAACGCCATGCGGGGATCGCGCGCGAGATCACGAGCCGCAACTCCCAGGTCATTCACGCGGGGCTCTACTACCCGCCAGGCTCGCACAAAGCCGTCCTGTGCGTTTTGGGTCGTGAGCTTCTCTACGAGCGCTGCGCGGCCCAAGGCATCCCGCACCGCCGCCTTGGCAAGCTCGTGGTTGCGACGAACGACGTCGAGGTGGAAATGCTCGAGCGGCTGCGCGCGCAGGGAACGGGCAACGGAGCGCCCGGGCTCGAGCTCGTGGACGGAGCCGCCGTGCGGCGTCTTGAGCCGGCGGTTCGCGCCGTGGCCGCCCTTCGCTCTCCAACCTCAGGGATCGTGGATGCCCACGCGTTTGCGCTTTCCTTCGCCGCCGAGGCCGAGGCTCACGGCGCGACCATCGCTCTCGAGGCAGAACTCGTGGGCCTTGAGCCCGCGGGAGAGGGCTACAAGGTCGGGGTGAGGCGCCGCGGGGGCGAGCTCGAAAATCTTTTGTGCGATGCCGTGGTGAACGCGGCGGGGCTCGGGGCCGAGCGCGTGGCAGAGCTTGCCGGTATCGACACACGGGCTCGCGGCTGGCACATCTACCCGTGCAAAGGTGACTACTTCGCCCTCGCTCCAGGTGCACCTCTGCGTTTCGAGCGTCTCGTCTACCCCGTGCCCGCGGGCGCAGGACTCGGAATCCATGCGACCCTCGATCTCGGCGGTCGGA
>DAIOWK010000126.1:0-9751 GCA_036758525.1 Myxococcota bacterium | reverse complement strand
GTGCCGTTGATCGTGGGATTTGCCAAGGCCGCGGAGCTCGCCGTCGCGGAGCGCGAAGACGAGGCCACACGGCTTGGGGCATTGCGCGAGCGCTTGTGGCAGCGACTCCAAAACGAGCTCGAGGGTCTCCGCCGCAACGGCGCCCCTGGCCATTGCCTGCCGGGGAATCTCAACGTCTGCTTTGCGGGAGTCGAAGCCGCGCGCCTGATGGTGGTCCTCCCAGAGCTGGCACTCTCGAGCGGATCCGCCTGTACGTCCGCGACGCCCGAGCCGAGCCACGTGCTTGGAGCCCTCGGACTCGGCCCCGACCTCGTGAACTCCGCCCTCCGCTTCGGTCTGGGACGGGGGACGACCGCGGAGGAGATTGATTTCGCCGCGGATCGGGTGATCCAAGAGGTGCATCGACTGCGCTCCGAAGGGCGCCGCGCACCCATCGCCGCTCGCTCCGCCCTCCCCTGAACGTGAGCGCGCGGCTACCCTTTGGCTCGTGCCTACGACGAAGAGCAGCCATATCACCTGGCAGCCCGGCCACGTCACGCGTGCAGCCCGAGGACGGAACCTCGGTCAGCGCGGGGTCACGGTCTGGTTGACCGGACTCTCAGGATCGGGGAAGTCTACGGTCGCGATCGGCGTGGAGAAGCTGCTCGTCGAAAGTGGTCACGTCGCGTACGTCTTGGATGGGGACAATATCCGTCACGGCCTCAACAAGAACCTCGGTTTCTCGCCCGCAGATCGCACCGAGAACATCCGTCGCGTGGGCGAGGTGGCAAAGCTCTTTACCGATGCCGGGCTGATCGTGCTCACGTCGTTCATCTCGCCTTATCGCGCCGACCGCGATGCGGTGCGCGCTCTGCTCGGAGCGGGGGACTTCATCGAGGTGTACCTATCGGCAAGCCTCGAGACCTGCGAGTCTCGTGACGTAAAGGGGCTCTACCAGAAGGCCCGAGCCGGGCAGATTCCAGAGTTCACGGGAATCTCCGCGCCCTACGAGGCGCCGGAGCAGCCCGAACTCGTCTTGGACACGGGCCGCCAGACAGTCGAGGAGAGCGTGGGCGAGCTGCTCCGCTACCTCGAGGAAAAGGGATACCTGACGTCCCCTGCGTAGCGGGCGGGGCGTCCGCGAACGGGTGACGGTCGGCTCAGCCCTCGTCCCGTTCGCGCCGAAGAGAAACGGCAGAACGGGTGCGATGCGCCCGAGGGCTTCAGCGTTGAAGGTGTCACCGGGCAAGGGAAAGCTGCGGGCTTCGAAGATCCTGCTGGTCGTTGCCCTTGCCAGCCCTGGCTGCGCGACGGTGCAGCGATGGACCGGTCGAGGGCAGGAAGCAGAGCCCGTGATCGTCCGGCCCGGCGCACCCGCGGACTACGACTATCTGGTCGGCCGTCAATTCGAGCTCGACGGCAAACTCCCCGAGGCCTCCGAGGCGTACGCGCGCGCCGTCGAGAAGGATCCGGACTCGGCCTATCTGCGGCGCAAGGTCGCGGAGCTCGCCGCTCGCCAAGGCCACTATGCCGAGGCGCTCGAGCAGGCCGAGCGCGCCCATGCCCTCGATCCGGACGACCACGGTGCCCGCCTTTTCCTGGGCACGCTCTACCGGCTTTCGAAGCAGCCAGACAAGGCGGAGGCCGTGCTGCGTGATCCCGATGGCGAGCCCATCGACGACGACGCCGCGCTGCTCCTCTTCAGTATCTACCTCGACAACGATCGCCTGCCCGATGCCCTGGCCGAGGCGAACTGGCTGATCAAGTCCGACCCCTCGGCCCTGCGCGGATACTTCGCGCTGGCGAGCGTCTACGAGCGCATGGAGCGGCCCGCCGACGCGGAACTCGCGCTGCGCAAGGCGCTCCAGCAGCAGCCCGGAAGTCTTGCGGTGTATGGCGCTCTCGCGCGCGGTCGCCACGAGCGTGATGACCGCGAGGGCGAGATCGCGATCTACCGCGAGGTCCTCGCGATTCATCCCCACCACCACGCGACGCTGCTCGCCCTCGCCGACGCCCAGATCGCGCTCAACCGCAATGACGATGCCATTAAGACCTTAAATGAGCTTGAAAAGCATCATCCCGGCGATCTGCGCGTGACCCTGCGGCTCGGCTTCCTCGAGTATGAGAACAAGCACTACGCCCAAGCCGAGCAGCGCTTCTCGAAGGCACTCGAGGAACACCCCGATCAGCCGGAGATCGCGTACTACCTCGGGCTCGTGCGCCGACGCACGAACGACGAGGCCGGCGCCATCGCCGCCTTCGAGCGTGTCCCGCAGGACCACGAACGCTACGCGGAGGCGCGTACGCAGCTGGCCGGCATTTACGAAAAGCGTGGGGATCCCGCCCGCGCCTTGCAGGAGGTGGAACTCGCGCGCAAGAAGGAGCCCTCGCGTTCGCTCGATCTCTACGCGGCCAGTCTGCGCGCCAAATCGGGAGACTTCCCGGGGGCGGTGTCGTTTCTCGAAGGGCTCCTCGCCACTGCGCCGGACGACGACGAACTGCTGTACAACTTGGGCGTTCTTTACGGGGAAAACGATCACTTTGACGAAGCGCTGCAGTACATGAACCGCGCGCTCGCGAAAAACCCGGACAACGCCAACGCACTCAACTACGTCGGCTACACCTGGGCGGAAAAGGGCCAGAATCTCGACGAGGCGGAAAAGTACATCAGTCGCGCTCTCGCGCTGCGGCCCGACGATGGCTTCATCACGGACAGCCTGGGCTGGGTCTACTACATGCGCGCCCGCGCGCTCAAGCAAGAAGGCAACCAGCGCGACGGTCGCGCCGCGCTCGAGCGGGCGATCGAGAAGCTCGAGCGCGCCGAGGAGCTGACGGGCGGTGACCCCGTGATCTCCGAGCACCTCGGCGACGCGTATTTGCTCGAGAACCAAAAGCCGCGTGCCCTGGAGAAGTACCGGGAAGCCATTCACCTCGATCCCCGGGACAACGAACAGCCCGATCTGCGCCGCAAGTACGACACGCTGCGCGAGGAGCTGGGAGCGAAATGAAAGGTCGGGCGCGAAGACTCGCGCCCTGCGCGACGGTTGCACTGTGGTGCGGGCTCGCGGTCGGCTGCCGCACGGCCCTTCCCCCGGTTCCGCTGCCCGCCGGCGACACCCGCCCGGCCGCGCTCCTCGCCGCGCTCGCCGCCGAGGCGGACAGCCGCCACAGCCTGCGCGGTGCCGTCAAGCTGGTGCTCGATGGCCCCGCGGGCTCGATCCGCGCGAACCAGGTTCTGCTGGTGGAGCAGCCCTCCCACCTGCGGGTCGAAGTCCAGGGCTTTCTCTCCCAGACCGTCGCCGTGCTCGTGACGGACGGGGAGCGCTTCCAGCTTTACCGGGCCGGCGGGCACAGCATCGAGGACGGCCGGGTCTATCCCGGACTGCTCTGGCAAGTCGCCCAGGTGGATCTCACGCCCGAGGAGGCGGTCGAGGTTCTGCTCGGTGCGCCCCGGGTTCCGCCGGGGCTCGTCCCAACGCAGGCCTTGCGCTTGTACGACGGCGGAATCCGCGTCGCCATGGGCGATGCGCTCGGCCCTGCGCAGCGCGTGCTCGAATGGGGCCCCGACGGACGTTTGCGACGCCTCGAGACGCGCACGCCCGGAGACAGCATCCTGTGGCAGGCGGAGTTCTCCCGATGGCGTCTCGTCGACGGAGGGTGGTTCGCCAGCGACGTTGCACTCCACTTCCCGGTGTCGAAGACGGAAGTCGAGCTCTCCTTCGGGGAGGTGGAACTCAATCCGGAACTACCGAGCGACGCCTTCGTGCTGCCCGGCCAGGGATCCGCAGCCGCGCCCGGGGGCGGAGGGGCGTGAAGGGGGGCAGGGGCGGCCTTTGCGCGGCCCTTTCCGTGCTCGTCGTTCTCGGGGCGTGTACGAACAACCCCTATCCGGACGTCGACGCCGGGAAGAAGCTGCTCTACCTGCCCTTCGATGAGCCGCCGAAGACGCTCGATCCCCAGGTCGCTTACTCGACGATCGATCACTCGGTGATCGGGAACGTCTACGACACGCTTCTCGAGTACGACTACCTAAAGCGCCCCTACACGCTGATCCCGGGCCTCGCCAGCGAGGTTCCGACTCCGCAGCCGCTTACGGACGGCCGCGTCTCCTACCACTTCCGGCTGCGCGACGATCTTTTCTTCGCGGATGACCCGGCGTTTGCGCTGGACGGGAAGGGGACGAAGACACGCCAGGTCGTGGCGAAGGACGTCGCCTTCTCGCTCGCGCGCATCGCCGATCCAGAGGTCAACAGCCCGGTCTTCGAGACGCTCGCCAAGATCGATGGGCTCCGTGAATTCTCAGAGCGGCTGAAGAAGCTCCGCGCCGAGGATCCCGCTTTCGCGGAGCTCCGGATTGACGAGCAATACGCCCGGGCCGGTCCGATCTCGGGGGTGCGCGTGACGGGTCCCCTCGGGCTCGAGATCGTGCTCACGGAGAGCTACCCGCAGATCCTCTACTGGTTCGCGATGCCCTTCACGGCGCCCGTGCCCTGGGAAGGCGTCGCCACCTACGACGGACGCGAGGGACGTGATCTCTTCAGCGAGCACCCGACGGGCACGGGCCCCTGGAAGCTCGTGGAATACGACAAACGCTTGAGGATTGCGCTCCGGCGCAATCCGAACTGGTACGGGATTCGCCATCCCGAATGGCGCGCACCCGGCGCGATCTACCCCGAGGTGGGGGAGAGCGGCGACGCGGCCGCGGGACGCCTCGCGCCCTCGGCCGTGGGTCAGGCGTTGCCGCTCCTCGAGGGGATCGAGTTTCGTCGGGAGAAAGAGTCGATCCCCGCATTCGCCAAATTCCTGCAGGGCTACTACGACGCCTCGGGAATCATCAAGGAAAGCTTTGACCGCGTGATCCGAAACGGCGAGCTATCGCCCGAGATGGCCGCGCGGGGCATGTCGCTCTCCAAGTCCGTGGTCCCGGCGACCTATTACCTCGGCTTCAACATGGACGATCCCGTGGTGGGGCGGGAGGGGGGAGACCAGAGTCGGAAGCTGCGAGAGGCGATGAGCCTCGCCATCGACAGCAAGGAGTACACCCGCCTTTTCACCAACAGCCGGGGCATCCCTGCAGAGTCTCCGATTCCTCCTGGCATCTTTGGCTATGAAGAGGACTACCGGAATCCCTACCGCGAGGTCGACCTCGAGCGCGCGCGGACTCTCCTTCGAGACGCGGGCTACCCGGGCGGGATCGATCCGAAGACCGGCGCCCCCCTAAAGCTCAGCTTCGACTCACCGGATACCAGCGCCGCGGCGCTCCTTCAGTTCCAGTTCTTCGTGGATGCGTGGCGCAAGATCGGTCTCGACGTCAGCATCGCCGCCACGAGCTACAACCAGTTCCAGGACAAGATCCGGCGCGGGGCCTACCAGATCTTCCAATGGGGCTGGGTGGCAGACTATCCCGACCCCGAGAACTTCCTCTTTCTTCTCTGGACCCCCATGGGTCGCACGCACGGAGGCGGACCCAACACCGCAAACTTCTCCGATCCACGCTATGACGAGCTCTTCCTTCAAATGAAGGCGCGTGGGAATGACGAGAAGAGGCTCGAGCTGATCCGGGAGATGCGCGGAATCTTGGAAAAGGAGAGACCTTGGATCGAGCTTTTCCATCCAGAGAGCTATCTCCTCACCCAAGGCTGGCTACACAATGAGAAGCCCCCCGGCCTTTCGATACCGACGGCCAAGTATCTGGACATCGACACTGCGCAGCGCGCCGAACTGCGCAACGCATGGAACCAGCCCATTCGTTGGCCTGCCTACGCCGCGGCGGGTCTCACCTTGCTGGTGATCCTGCCTGGAATCTTTACCTATCTGCGGGAGCGACAGTGAGCAACGCCCCGACCCCGCGTGGGTCCACCTGATGTGGGCCTACGTCGTACGACGTCTCGCGTACAGTCTTGTGATCATCCTAGGCGTCCTTTTTTTGCTGTTTGTGCTCTTTTTCCTGGTCACCACCCCTGACGACATCGCGCGCAAGGCCGTGGGCGAGAAGGCGCCTCCTCAAGCCCTCGAGCAGTGGAAGAAGAACCACGGCTACGACAAGCCGCGCTTTTGGAACCGAGAGCATCCCGCAGACAGCATGCTGGTGGATCACTTTCGACGCATGCTCACCTTCGACTTCGGCAACAGCGATGCGGATGACACGCCGATCTGGCGGCGGCTGCGCAGCGGCGCGGGTCCGAGCCTCTCGCTGACTCTTCCGCTCTTTGCGCTGGGACTCCTGCTCACGATTCCACTCGGCCTCCTCGTGGCCTTTTTCCGTGAAACCTACATCGACCGCATGGGCGTCGTCTTGTGCGTGCTCGCCATGAGCATCTCTACAGTGCTCTACATTATTGGAGGCCAGTACCTGATTGCCCGGGTCCTTCGCTGGTTTCCCATCTCGGGCTTCGACCCCTCGCCCGTGGTGATTGGACGGTTTTTGGCCGTGCCCGTGCTGGTGGGCCTGCTCGCGGGTGTCGGCGATAGCGTCCGGTTCTATCGGGCGGTGTTTGTGGAGGAAAGCGGCCGAGACTATGTACGGACCGCGCGGGCCAAGGGATGTGGAGAAGCCCGGATCCTCGTTCACCATGTGCTGCGTAATTCGCTGGTCCCCATCCTGACCCAGGTCGTGGTCGTAATCCCGTCGCTCGTAATGGGCAGCATCTTGCTCGAGTCCTTCTTCGGGATCCCCGGCTTGGGCTCGATCACGGTGGACGCCATCAACGCGAACGACTTTGCGACGCTGCGGACCATGGTCTATCTGGGCTCCCTGCTCTTCATCCTGGGTCAGATCCTCACCGACGTGAGCTACACGCTGGTGGATCCCCGCGTGCGGTTGGAGTAGGAGGCGGTGGAGCCGTATCTCCTTTCCAACGCCGTGGTGGTGGTCCTGGTGGGCGGTCTGGCGGCGGCGCTCGCGTCCGCGAGGCGAAGCCGGGTATGGCGCGACGCGGGACGGGAGCTCGTGCGCCGCCGGCCGATCGTGCTCGCCGTTCTGCTCGCGTATGTTGCGATTGGCCTCCTCGATTCCCTGGCCTGGGTGAGCGGGAGCTCGGCGGGTACGACGCAAGGCGCTGACACCGTCTCGATCCACAAACCGCGGAGCGCCATCGACCGCCTGTTTCCCGATGAGCGCTATCGCGAGAAGAGCTACTCCGCCCCCCTCGCCGACCGTGAGTTCCTGGGAGGTGCACCCCTTCGCCATCCTGGCCGACACCTGCTGGGCACGGACCTTCTCGGACGCGATGTCCTCTACCAAACCCTGAAGGGAGCGCGTGTCGCACTTCTGGTCGGGGGCTTCACCACCCTGATCGTGATTCCCTTGGCTCTCCTTTTCGGGGTCGTGGCCGGGTACTTCGGGGGGCGGGTAGACGACGTCATCTTCTTCTTGATCTCCACCTTGGCGTCGATGCCGAGTCTTTTGCTTTTGATTGCCCTCATCATGGTGCTCGGGCGGGGCCCCGTGCAGGTGTGCGTGGCACTGGGCATCACAGGCTGGGTAGGCTTTGCGCGGGTCGTGCGAGGGGAGACCCTCAAGCTGCGCGAACTCGACTACGTGCACGCCGCGCGCGCGCTAGGCGCCTCCGATGCGCGCATCGTGCTCCGCCACATCGTGCCGAATCTCATGCACCTCGTGGTGATCACCTTCGTTCTGACCTTCTCCGGCTTCGTGCTCGCGGAGGCGGTGCTCTCCTGGCTCGGGATCGGAATCGACGGGAGCTGGGGCCGGATGATCGATCAAGCCCGCGATGAGCTCTCCCGCGATCCCATCATCTGGTGGAACCTGGTGTCGGCGTCGGTTGCGCTCTTTGGGCTCATCCTCGCCGTGAACCTGCTGGGCGACGCCGTGCGCGACATCCTTGACCCCCGGACGCTGCGAGAGCGGGCGTGAGCACTCCGGTTGCGCCCGCCCCCCGTCACGATCCGGAGACGGTGCTCGACGTCCGGGGCCTCGTGACGAGCTTTCCCGGGCCGAATCACCGCTTGGCCGTGGTGGATGGAGTCGACCTCACGCTTGCCCGGGGCGAGACCCTGGCGCTCGTGGGCGAGTCGGGCTGCGGAAAATCGCTCACGGCCCTCTCGATCCTGAGACTCGTGCCCAAACCGGGCCGCATCGACCGCGGAACAGTACGCCTCGGCGCCCGGGACCTGCGGGCGTTGCCCGTCACCGAGCTGCGCCGGGTCCGCGGCCACGAGATCTCGATGATTTTTCAGGAGCCGATGACGAGCCTCAACCCCGTCGTCACTGCAGGGAAGCAGGTGGTCGAGGCGATCCGCCTCCACGAGCGCGTGTCCTCCACGCAGGCTCGGCGCCGAGCCCTGACGCTCTTCGAGCAGGTGGGAATCCCCGATCCGGCCTCGCGCTTGAATGCCTATCCGCACCAACTCTCCGGAGGCATGAAGCAGCGGGTGATGATTGCCATGGCCCTGGCTGCGCGTCCGAGTGTCCTCATCGCAGACGAGCCGACGACGGCGCTCGACGTCACGATCCAAGGCCAGATCCTGGATCTCTTGCGTGAGCTCCGCGACCAGCTCGGCACCGCGATCCTGCTCATCACCCACGACCTCGGGATCGTGAACGAGCTCGCCGATCGGATTGCGGTGATGTACGCCGGGCACTTGGTGGAGGTGGGGACGCGCCGCGACATCCTCGCCGCTCCACGTCACCCCTATACACAGGGCCTGCTGCGTTCCATACCCGCGCGCGCCCAGCGGGGCGAGAGACTTGCCGAAATCGCGGGCGTGGTGCCGCCCCCAGGCCAGTGGCCCACGGGCTGCCGCTTCGCGCCACGCTGCACGCGGGCTTTCGAGCCCTGCACACGACTCGATCCTGGACCGACCCGGCTCTCCGCGAACCACACGGCGTGGTGTCATGCCGTGGCGCAAGAAGAGGGCTCTTCCCCCGTGGGCGGGGTCCCGGCGTGAGCGAAAACGGCGGGGACGTCCTCCTGCGTGTTGAAGGCCTGCGCACCTGGTTCCCCATTCGTGCGGGGGTGCTTCAGCGCACGGTCGGTCACGTGCGCGCCGTGGACGGCGTGGACTTGAGCGTCCCGCGCGGTCGGACGCTCGCTCTGGTCGGCGAGTCGGGCTGCGGCAAAACGACAGTCGGCCGGTCCATCCTGCGCCTCGTCGAGCCTACGGGAGGGCGTGTGTGCTTCGAGGGCGTGGACCTCCTCACGCTTCCGAAGCCCGCGCTCCGCCCCTACCGCCGGGCGATCCAGATCGTGTTTCAGGATCCCCTCGGATCGCTCGACCCGCGGATGCGCATCCGCGACGTGGTGGCGGAGGGAATGAACGCCTTTCGGATCGGAGCCAATGAGCGCGAGCGCACCGACCGGGTGGCGGAGCTTTTGCGCCACGTACGCCTCGACCCCAGCCAGATGACGCGCTACCCCCACGAACTGTCCGGGGGGCAACGCCAGCGCGTGTGCATCGCGCGTGCCCTGGCCCTCGGCCCAAAGCTTTTGATCTGCGACGAGGCGGTATCCGCCCTCGACGTCTCGATCCAAGCGCAGATTCTGAATCTGCTCCGAGACCTCCAGGTGGAGCTCGGCCTCTCGTACCTCTTCATCACCCACGACCTTGGGGTGGTGCGCTACTTGGCCGACCGCGTGGCCGTCATGTACCTCGGTCAGATCGTGGAGGACGCCGCCACCGAAACGCTCTTCGCCGATCCGCAGCACCCCTACACCCAGGCACTCCTCTCCGCCGTCCCTTCGGTCGACCCCGGGCGACGCGGTATGGCGGTGCATCTGCGGGGCGATGTGCCGTCGCCCGCGACCCCCCC
>DAIOWK010000125.1:0-9776 GCA_036758525.1 Myxococcota bacterium | reverse complement strand
TCGGCGTGCTGTGCAACGCACCTCACCCGGCGCTTCACCTCGCTTTGCTTGCCTGTCTTGGCCTCGTGCGCGGTTCGTAAAGCGCGACCTCGTCGACGCGTACCCCGACCAATCGCTCCGCCAAGACGCCACCAGAGCGATGACTGCGACGGCGATTCTCAAACGCCTGCTCATGTGGGTGCATCTTGCGCGCGACGCCCGCGGAAGTGGGAGCGCAAAAACCTAAAGCGGCGCTTCGTCCCCGGGCCGACTTAATGTCCCGCAAGGCGCACCAGCGTTAGCGAGCTAAGCCCGCCGACGGGCGCTCCGCTACACCGCGTCGTGGCAAGACTCTTTACTTCTGCTCCAACATCGCACGCGGCGCGCCCTTGCAACGGTCGTGGCCAGCTGCCCCCGAGTGCAGTCCCGCTTAACGCCCTCCACAACGGACTGGTGGACGACCTGAATCGGTATTTCTAGCGTCACTCCCTCCTGCGTGTGGCCACGCTTCTCTTGCCGACGGGTGGTACCAGGCGTGCGACCGGGTTGGGCCGGCGCTCTCGTTCAAGCGAAGCCGTGCGCGTTTCGTGCAAGGGTCCGAAGACGACTCCTAACCCTTCGATCTTGCTCGGTTCTCTTCCGGCCCTTGCAGGTCTTCGGTAGGCTCTCCCGACGTGCAGCCCGAGCCCAGCGGAAAGGCACGCGCATTCCCCGCCTTGCGCGTGCTCGTGATCGATGACGACAAGAACATTCGCGTGACGCTAGGCGTGTGCCTGGAGGGGATGGGCTGCGAGGTGCGGAGCGTATCCAATGCGGAGGCGGCGCTCACCGCTCTTGCGGAAACACCTTTCGATCTGGCCTTCCTCGACCTGCGGCTTGGCTCGGCGAACGGACTTGATCTCCTGCCGCCGCTTCTGGCCGAGAGCCCGGGGCTCATGATTGTGGTTGTCACGGCGTACGCCACCGTCGACAACGCCGTCCAAGCGGTGAAGCGTGGCGCCGCCGACTATCTCCCCAAGCCCTTCACCCCGGAGCAGATCCGCCACGTGGTCGAGAAAGTCGCCACGCTGCGCGGCACGCGGCGGCGCCTGATCGAGCTCGAGCAAGAGCTGCGAGAGAGCGTCCCGGAAATCGACGTCGACACCGGGTCCCCCGCGCTGCGCAGCATTCTCGAGACGATCGCCCGGGCTGCGCCCTCGGACGCCCCCGTCTTGCTGCGCGGCGAGAGCGGAACCGGCAAGGGTGTCCTGGCGCGTGTGCTCCACGCGCAGAGCCCGCGGCGCAGCAGTCCCTTCGTGGTGGTGAGCTGTCCGACGCTGAGCGCCGAGCTCCTCGCGAGCGAGCTCTTCGGCCACGCCCGGGGTGCCTTCACCGGCGCGGTACGCGATCGGGCGGGGCGGGTCGAGGTGGCCGAGGGGGGAACGTTGTTTCTCGACGAGATCGCGGAGATCCCGCCGCAGGTTCAGGCGCAGCTTCTCCGGTTCATCCAGGAAAAGGAGTTCGAACGCGTCGGCGAAAGCCGGACCCGCCGAGCCGATGTGCGCATTGTCGCGGCCACGAACCGCGATCTCGGGACGGAGGTCGCCGCGGGCCGTTTCCGCGAGGATCTCTTCTATCGCTTGGCGGTGGTCGAGGTGCGCGTGCCTCCCCTGCGCGAGCGCCCCGAGGACATTCTTCACCTGGCGCGAGGTTTTGTGTCCTTCTTCTGCCGTGCGGCACGCAGGCGTGAGCAAGTGCTCTCCGCGGCCTCCGAGCGAGCACTGGTGGCCTACCACTGGCCGGGAAATGTGCGGGAGCTGCGAAATGCGATGGAGCGCTGCAGCATTCTTTGGCCAGCCGACGTGATCGAGCCCGAAGCACTCCCCGCGCTGTCAGAAACCGTGGCTGCGCGAGGGCCGAGCCTGGGCGGCGAGAGTTCCCTCGAGGAGATCGAGCGGGAGCACATCCGCCGCGTGCTCGCGCGCGCCGTGACGCTCGAGGAGGCCGCGCGCATCCTTGGCATCGACGACTCGACGCTCTGGCGCAAGCGAAAGCGCTTCAGTCTCTAGCCGTTCACGGGCGAAGCGAGGATCGCGCGAACCAGGCCATTCCGGCCGTGCGCAGCGCTGACGCGGGCCCTCACACCGACATGCCGTTCGGGTCGGCGCTGGGCTCAGGGGGGGACGGGCCTCCCGTCGGCGGCTTAGTGGGCGGAGCCGGTTCAGGCGCAGGCGTGCTTTCCCCTCCGCCAGCGCCCTCCTTTGCGGGCGGAGCTCCTGACCCCGCGGCCGGCCCGCCGACCTCCACGAGGACGAGATCACCGTCTTCGAGCGGTCGAAAGTCGACGCTCTGGGCGACCACCGGCGGAGCACCTCGCCCGGCGAATGCGCCCGGCTGTGCGGCAAGCCGGGCGTAAAGCCCGTGCGGCAAAACGACCCAGCTGGGTGTTGGGGCCGTCGCTCGGCGCTCAAGCTCGTCGACGTCGACCCACCGGTCGTTGCGCTGCAGAAGGAAAGGCACCTCCCAGCTGCGCACCTCACACAACACGACGCGCTCCGGGCCACCGGCGCGGTCGGCCGCCTCCGCGGCGAATCGGCGCGCCGCCGGGCCGCGTGCCGCCACCGCTGGCGGCGCGAGAACCTGAGCGTATGCGAAACAAGCGAGAGCCTGGGCGCCCAGGGCGGCGACAAGGCGCGCGCGGGGAGCAGCGTTGCGCCGGAATGAATGCCAGAGCGGGGCTGCGGCGAGGAGAAGCACGGCGAACGCCCAGATGGGGGGGCGGCTAAAGGTCTGCAAGCCGAAGGCCTTTAAGACCTCCACCCATGAGAGCGGCAGCGGGAGGATCTGCATCCATGCGAGCGGCAGCGCGAGAAGTGCGGCTGCGCTCGCGCCAAGCGCCCACAGGCGAGCGCCGCCGTCGAGGAACCGCGCCAGGATCGGTCGCACAGTTCCTGTGAGCCAGGCCGCAAACACTGAGCCTGCGAGCAGGGCCCCCGGGGCGTACATCGCGAAGACGTGGTCAGGCCGTTTGCTCGGGGGGAAGAGGTAGACGAAGAGCCCTCCCGCGATCCATGCCACCAATAGAAACGCAGGGTCGGAGGGCCGCCCGTTTCGCCGGAACGCTTCTGGCAGAACGAGTGACCAGGGCAAGAGCTTCAAAAAATAGAAGGCGACGAGGTACCAGAACGGCCGATAGCCAGCCGTCGCATGTGTGCCCGAGTTCGTAAGCTGGTCGACGAGGTGGAACTGCACCATCTCGGTGACTTGCTCGGCGTGGAAGACATAGGCAGGCAACATCCAGAACGCCACCAAACCGGTAACGATCCCCATTCCGAGGAGCGGCCGCAGCGCGCGCAGGCCTGCGAGATCGCGGCGTACAGCGAGATCCACCGCCACCGCCGCAATCGGGGGCGCGAGCCCGGCGGGTCCCTTGGTGAGCGTCCCGAGACCCACGCAGATCCAGAATGCGAGCGGGCGACCGAGCGTATACGCGTAGAGCGCGAGGGCGATCCAGAGGGCGACCAGCATGTCGAAACGTACGAAGAAGCTGAGCTTTGCCGTTGGCCAGAGCGTGGCGAAGAGCGCGACGCCGATGAGCGCGGCTTCTGGGTTGAGCAGCCGACGCCCGATCGCGTAGGTGACGAGTCCGAGCAGGACAGTCGCGAAAAGCGAGGGAAGCCTCACCGTGTATTCGTCGAGGCCCAACCTCTTTGCGCTGAGCGCTGCCAGCCAGGTCTGAAGCGGTGGCTTGGACGGCGCTTCGCCGCGGTCGTTGGGCACGAGCCAATCGCCGTTCAACGCAGCCAGTACGTACATCGCCGCCCGGCCTTGATCGTTCGCTTCAAGGTCATGGGGGCTCACCATCCCGACGACCGCCGGCCAGGAGGAAAGCAGGAGGACGGCGAGGATGCGCAGAGCCTCGGCGGGTTTCCCGCCGCCACGCCCGATGGTGGGGGCCGCCCCGGCTGACGAGGTCATCGCGCCGGGAGCTCGTCCCGGACGTGACCGGCGAGGTCGACGGAGAAGCGGGCAACGAGGGTGGGCGCTCGCCAGGCGAGCAGCGGGAGGGATTGCGTGACGTAAAGCGACGCCACGAGACGCTCTTCACCCCCGACCGTCACGAGGTCGATCCGAGAGAATCCGGGCGCAGCCAGGGCGAAGCGCCGGTGCGGCGACTCACCCCGAACGGGGCGCGGCCGACTGCCCGCGCCTGCAATCACGTTCAGCGCGGGAGCCGGCGGCGCTTCTTCCAGCACTTGGAGATTGTGCACGTGGCCGGAGAGGAAGAGCTGCACGGGGACTTGAGTATCCGCCACAAGCTTCCCGATCTCGTCCCGGTACCGCTTCTCCTGGCTCAAGGGCGCCTCCTCATCCCCGTCACCGCGGGCGATGGGGTGATGGGCGGCGAGAATGCGCCAGGGTCCCCGCGTCGCAGCCAGTGCGGTTTGCAGCGGCAGAGGATCCGCTCCTTCGACTAAGGACTCGGAGTCGAACAGCACGAGGTCGACGCCGGGGGCCACTTCAATCACCTCCACGGGTCGCACCGCGAGCCTCCAGTTGGCGACGAAGCGAGGCACGGCTTCCGCCTGAAGAGTCGGACTCTCGGGGTACTCGTAGTCGTGATTCCCGAGGACCGCGTGGAAGGGCACGGGATGGCGCTCCTGGGGAGGTGTTCCGCAGGCGTCCGCGACCTCGTTCGAGCGCGGGGCCGTGAGGAGGAGGAAGCGACAGTAGGGGCGCACCACGTTTTCCCGGACCCGCAGCAGCAGTTCGGATTCTTCGAGTCCCTTGTAGTAGAAATTGTCTCCCAGCAGGACGAACGCGTTCACGGGAGCCCGCCGGTCCTCCGCTTCCATTCCTCGAGCGACAGCGATCTGCGTCGAGAGGAGACGGGAACCGAACTGGGGCGGGGCCCCCGTGTCCCCCACGGCGAGGAACGAAAACCGCGCATCTCCGGGAAGGGGCGGCGGCGGGCCCTCACCACGATGGCACGCGAGCACCGCCGCAGCGAGGACCCCAGAGATCAGGAACCGGCGTGCGTCGAAGAACAAGGTCGGACGGCGCATCTGCGGCACTCTAGCGGTCCCGCGTTCCGTCCGGACACGCGATCGAGAGAAGTGTCACGTCGCTGGGGAGCCGCTATCGCCCAGGGGAAGCCAGACGGTGAAGGTCGATCCCGTGCCGGGCGTACTCTCGAGCTCAATCGAGCCACCGTGCGCGCGTGCAATCTCGCGGGCGATAGGGAGACCCAAGCCTGAGCCCGGTACTTCTTGCCGCGCGCCCGTGCGGTGGAAGCGCGCGAACACCCGCTCCTGCTCGCTCTTCGGGATGCCGACACCGGTATCGCGCACCCGCACCGCGATGCGTCCGGCGTGCAGCGAAGCCTCAATCGTGACCCGGCCGCCGGCAGGCGTGTACTTGATCGCGTTGTGCAAGAGGTTCGCGAACAGCTGGTGTAGCCACGTCGGGTCACCGGAGATTGAGACCTCGGGACAGCCGGTACGGCGAAGCTCAACCTCGTGCTCGTCGGCCACGGGTTCAAAGAAGTCCATCACCTCATCTAGCAGCGGGACCAGCGCGACCGAGGCGCGTCGCGTCGGGTCGATTCCCGCCTCCGAACTCGCGAGCCGCAGCATCGCGTGCACCGCGTCGCCGAGCGTCTCCACCTCTTCCAAGAGCCCAGCGAGGACAGCCCGGTACTCGGACGGGGTGCGCTCCTTTTCGAGCGTGACCTCGATCTGACTGCGCAGCGCCGCGAGCGGTGTGCGCAGCTCATGTGCCGCATCGGCGGAAAACTGTCGCATCCGCTCCATGCTCTCGCGCAGCCGGGCAATCATGTCGTTCAGTGTCGCGGCCAGTTGATCGAGCTCATCCCCAGAGCCCGTGGTAGGAATCCGCTCGTCGAGGTTCGCGCCCGTGATGCGCCGCGCCGTCGTCGTGATTTGCGCAATCGGCCGCAGGCTGCCCCGGGCGAGAAGCCAGCCCGTGCCAAGCGTCAGGAGGAGGAGCAGGGGCAGCGCAACCCCCATCACCTTGGCCAAGTGTCGGGCACGCGCTTCAAAGCGATGCTGCGAAACCGCGACCTGGACGATGCCGTTCGGTGCGCGGGTCGCGAGCACGAGATAGGGCAAGCGGTCCCCGAGATCTGCCCGGTAGACGAGGGGCGTCGTCCGGCTGCCTTGGAGGATCTCGCGGGGAACGTCGAGCGCGTGTTCCTGGAGCGAACCGCGCGCAATGAGAGGGTTCCCCGAAAGGTCGTAGACCGCGATGCCCAGCATCACGCCGGGTTCGGCGGAGGCGATGTGGCGCTCCACATATTCCGCGAGGCCCTCGCTCGAACCCGTGCTGTCGGCGAGCTCTTGAACAAGCTCCTGCGCCTGGAGCTTCAGGACGAGCCGGGCGTCTTGCTCGAGGTTCTGGTCGATGCGGGCATACACGTAGACAGCGAAGATGGAGATGCTGACAAGGAGCGCCGCGGTGTAGCGGACGGCCCATTTCGTCTGGATCGAAAGAGGCGCCCGCGCAAACGCCACCTAGGCCGATCTCCCGATACCTTCGCGCTCTTCGCGGGTTGAATTGCGCTGATCGAGCACGTAACCCACGCCCTTCACCGTATGCAGCAGCTTGGGCTCAAAATCACGGTCGATCTTCCGACGCAGATGGTTCATGTGCACGTCAATTAGATTCGAGTAGGTCTCAAAACCGTAGCCCCAGACCTTCTCCGTGATCATCGTCCGCGAAACGACATGGCCCGCATTGCGAAGCAGGTACTCGAGGAGCGTGAACTCCTTGGGAGTGAGTTCGATGGCTTTGCTAGCTCGGTGCACGGTGTGGCGCTGCACGTCGAGCTCGAGGTCGGCGAGGGTCAGTCGACCGCTCCCGGGCTCGTTCAGGCGGCGCCGTGCGATCGCCCGAATGCGAGCCAAGAGCTCGGCGAACGCGAACGGCTTTGGCAGGTAATCGTCCGCCCCGAGGTTCAGCCCCTTCACTCGGTCCGTCACCTCACCCCGCGCCGAAAGAAAGAGCGCGGGTGTCTCGATCCCGGCGTTGCGCAACTCACGGAGCAGATCGAATCCGTCCCGCTCCGGCAGCATCACGTCGAGCAGCAGAAGGTCGTAGGCCCCGCCTACCGCTCGCTCAAAACCCGTCTTGCCATCCGAGGCGACGTCGACGACAAAGCCGTGCTCTCGCAAACCTTTGTGAATGTATTCGCGCGCAACCGGGTCATCCTCGACGTACAGAATCTTCATGCCCGCAAGGTCCCGAAAACGGGTGAAGGTGCCATGAATCGCATTCGCGTCTTACCTTATCCCTTTGCCCGCTCCCACGCAGCGCTCGCAGACCCCACCTTGGAGGATCCATGCCGCCCCTGCCCGACCCCCTGCATCCCGTCGTCGTTCACTTCCCCATTGTCTTCGCGGCATTGCTGCCCTGGATTGCGCTCGGCGTCCCGCTTGCCACGGCGCGCGGTTGGCTTCCTCGGCACGCGTGGGCCGGGGTGGTTCTCGCCGCCGCCCTGGTCGCGGGTGCGGGATGGATGGCGGAAGAGACGGGGGAAGACCAGATGAAGCGCGTCGAAAAAGTCGTCGCCAAGGATCTGGTCAAAGCGCATGCGGAGCGCGCGGAGCTTTTCGTCGACCTTGCGGTGGGGACAGCGGTCCTCGCACTGGGCGGGCTGCTCGGTGGTCGCCTGGGTCGCCTCGCGCGCGTCGCGACGGTCGTCGCCTCGCTCGCGGTTCTGGGCGCTGTGGTTCGGACCGGAAAGAGCGGGGGCGAGCTGGTGTACAAACACGGTGCGGCGAGCGCATACCTGCCGAATCCACCGGCGGCCGCACCCTCCAGGGTCTCGCCTGGGGGAGAGCCCGCGGCGCCGGAAGAGTCCCCGGATCCGCCTGCGGGAGAGCTGAAACCCTAGCCCGGCTCGGTCCCCCCCAAGGACGCCCGAGCAAGCGCTGCGAGAAGAGCGCGCACCTTGTCCTGCGCTTCCTGCCATTCCGCCGCAGGATCGGAGTCGGCGACAATCCCACCACCCGTGTGGAGGAACGCGCGCCCGCCCTGCACGAGGAGCGTGCGGATCACCACACAAAGATCTGCGCCGCCCCGGAGATCGAGATAGCCGAGAGCACCCCCGTAGGGTCCGCGGCGCACGGGCTCGAGCTGGTCCAGGATCCTGAGCGCGGCGAGTTTCGGAGCTCCTGTCATCGAGCCGGGCGGAAAGCTCGAGCGCAGGAGGTCGACGAGGTCCAAGTCCTCCCGAAGGCGACCGGTCACCGTCGACACCATCTGGAAAACCGAGGCGTGGTCCTCCACCACGCAAAGCTCGCTGACGGCCACACTCCCCGTCTCACAGACACGCCCGAGATCGTTGCGCACCAGGTCCACGATCATCACGTTCTCGGCGCGGTCTTTCTCGGAGCCGAGAAGTTCTGCACGCAGCCCAGCATCCTGCAAAGCTCTCGCTCCACGTCGCCGCGTACCCTTGATCGGTCGGCTCTCGACATGGCGGTCGATGGTCAAACGCAGAAAGCGCTCCGGCGAACTTCCCACGATCGTCACCTCTGGGAGTTCGAGGTACGCGGCGAAGGGAGAAGGGTTCGAACGACGTAGCTGCGTGTAGACTTCGAAGGGATCACCCGCAAAAGGGACCTCGAGCCTATGGGTGAGGCAAACCTGATAGACGTCGCCTGCTGCGATGTGCTCCTTCACATGGATCACATGCTTGCCGTAGGTGGATTCGTCGAAGAGCGGTGTCACGTCGAGGCTCGCCGGGGCGGCGCAAGCGCTCTCTTGGTTGCCTTCGGCGAAGGCGACTCGCGGCGTACTGGCCCCTGCAATCGCACGGGCCGCCTGATCCGCGCGCTGCTGCGCCTGTGCCGGGTCCGCCCCGAAGCCAAGGCCCAAGGCAAAAAATCTCCCGCAGGTATGGTCGAATCCGAGGAGCCGATCGACAAACAGGAGCAAGAGGTCCGGCAGGCCAAGCTCGTCCCGGCCATGGAATGCGAGGGTCTCGATTTGTGAGGCCAGCTCGTGACCGAAGAACCCGAGCGCGCCGCCTGCGAAGGGAGGTGTGTCGCGCGGCGCCGCTGGCATGGGGCGCGGGGGCATCAGCGCACGCACGAGCTCGAGAGGATCGCCGCGAAACAGCGTCGGCATGCCACGAAGGTCAGGGCGAACGTCGCGGCGCAGCTCGAGAACACTCTCGCGGCCGAACACGCGCAGCACGAGGTACGGATCGGCGCCCGCAAAGGAGTAGCGGCCGAGCCATCCGTCCACCCGAGCGCTCTCGAGCAGCCAAGGATAGGGCTGCCTGCGAAGCCGTCCGAAGCACGAGAAAAGACCGCCTGGCGGGGGCGTCAGCTCTCGCACCGCGAGGGCCGTGTGCGAGCGCATGCGTGCATCGCGCCAGTCGCTAGTCACATACTGCGCCGCGCGACGCGCTCCCTACGAGCCGTGCATAGCGTCCGAGCGCTCCGCGCGTGTAGCGCGGCGGCGGCGGCGCAAAGGCTGCACGCCTCTTCTCGAGCTCGCCGGGAGTGACTTCGAGCGCGAGCGTACGCGTGTTCGGGTCGATCACGATCCGATCGCCATCCCGTACGAAGGCGATCGGGCCTGCTTCCACCGCTTCGGGTGCCACGTGGGCGACGCAGTATCCGTGGGTCGCGCCGGAGAAGCGTCCATCGGTCACAAGCGCGACGTCGGCACCGAGCCCGGCGCCCTTCACCGCGGCGGTCACCGCGAGCATCTCGCGCATGCCGGGGCCGCCCTTCGGCCCCTCGTAGCGGATGACGATCACGGAACCCTTCTCGATCCGCCCTTGG
>DAIOWK010000124.1:0-9777 GCA_036758525.1 Myxococcota bacterium | reverse complement strand
TGCGGCTTCCCCGAAGCGCCTCGAGCACCTGCTCGGGATGAGCCTCGGCCTTGGCAACCCTCGCCCAATGCTTCTTCACCTTGCCGTCGGGGCCGATCCAAACCGTGGAGCGGATGACGCCCTGCGTCTTCTTGCCGTACATCATCTTCTCGCCGTATGCGCCGTACTTGGTCATGACCTTGCGATCGGGGTCGGAAAGCAGCAGGAAGGGGAGCTTGTACTTCGCCCGGAACTTCTGATGGGAGGTCGGGGAGTCGGCCGAGACCCCCAGCACGACCACTCCGAGACCCTGCAGCTCTCTCCAGGCGTCTCGGAAACCGCAGGCCTCTTTGGTGCAGCCCGGTGTGTCGTCCTTCGGGTAGAAATACAGCACCACGTCCTTCCCCGCGAAGTCTGCGAGCGAGACCGGCTTGTCGTCGGCGTCGTGCAACTTGAACGCGGGCGCGACCTTTCCTTCCTGCAGCGCCATCGGGCACCTCCTTCGCGTGGGAGTGGAACCGCCATCATAACCCGCCGGGCACTCGGCCCGTGAGTCACGCCGTGGGGGAGCGGGAGCGGAGCGCCGCCCGGAGGATTTCCCGTGCGATCAACGCGCGGACCCCGTGACGCGAGTTAAATCAGGGTCTCCACGCGAAGAGCTTCGGGGATTTCCACCTCGAGCCGCAGCAGGGCGAATCCATAGGTCTTGCCTTGCGTGTCGAGCCGCAGTGACGCCAAGGCGCCACCATCGAGTGCCCCGTGGAGCACAAAATTGAGCGCCTCGAGATTCGGCAACTCGAAGCGCTCGACGGGGCCCTTGCACCATTCGCCGAATAGGTGCTTCACGCGGTCGGCCGTCACCTCCCGTACCAGCACGGGATAGAACTCCGGACGCCTCGCGATCAACCCGATATTGCAGCGGTCTCCTTTGTCGCCCGCCCGCGCGTGCGCGAGGTTGTACAAGACAGTCCGCATGGTTTTCCTCCGCACCGGGTCGGCGCTCGCGCCGGCGCGTGGGCCTGGTCGCATCCTCAGGACTCCAGCACCTCCACCGAAGCGAGGACGGAGTCGCGCGGTACGAGCGTCGGCCAGTAGTTCACGATGACGCTCTCCTCGGGCCGGCCGGACAAAAGCCCCGACGCAGCGCCAGGTACACCGGAGAGCACAAGCGGCGCGATTTCTTCGCCGAAGCGCTTGGCGGACTCGCGATCGCGCGTGCGGATCGCCATGCGGAACAACACCTCGTTGGGTTCTTCGCGCGGCGCAGGTGCGAGGGGACCGTGCGCACCCGACACGCCGATCAGGTCCACATGGACCTCGTCGATATCAAGTCCCCGCTTCTCGCAGCGCGCCCGGAGCAGACGCTCGGTCGCGCGTGCCCTGTCCAAGGCATGGGGCCAGACGAAGGTCAGGGCCACGGCGTTGCGCCAGCCATCCTGATAGCTCACCGACACCTTGAGCTGCTCAGGCGCGGGCTCGCCACGGATTCCGAACACGCGAACGCGGTTCGCGCCCAGGTCCTCGAGTCGAATGCTCGTGAAATCGGCGACGACGTCCGGCGTGACGTAGGCGCGGGGGTCTCCGATCTCGTAGAGCAGTTGCTCCTTCAACACGGGAGGCGTCACAAGACCACCCAAACCGGAGTGTTTGGTGACGACGAACTCGCCACTCTCCTCGACTTCGGCGATGGGGTAGCCAAGGTTCGCGAGATCAGGAACCTGCTCCCAGCCCCCCGCAAAGTTGCCGCCGCTGCCCTGTCCTCCGCATTCGAGCAAATGCCCGGCGACGATGCCGGCGGCGCGGCGGTCCCAGTCGTGCGGGGCCCAGTCGTAGCGCGCGAGGAGCGGACCGAGCGCGAGGGCTGAATCCGTACATCGGCCCGTGACCACGATCTGTGCGCCCGCCCGCAACGCCTCGGCGATCGGCTCGGAACCAAGATAGGCGTTCGCGGAGAGCACCCGCTCGCGGATCGTGGAAAACGCTCCACCCGTGTCGAGGTTCTCAAGCGCAATCCCACGGGCCGCGAGGGTATCGAGCTGACCGAGGATGTCGTCGCCGGTGACAAGCCCGACGCGCAGTCCCGGGATCCCTTTCTTGCGCGCCAGCTCGACCACCGCTTGTGCGCAGGCGCGCGGATTCATACCGCCAGCGTTGGTCACGACCTTGACTCGACGTTCGACGATATCGTGGAGCGCGGGATCGAGGGCTTTCAGGAAATCGCCCGCATAACCCTGGTTCGGATTGCGCATCATCTTCATGCGGAGAATCGACATCGTCACCTCTGCCAGGTAGTCCAGCATCACGACGTCGATCGGTCCGCCGCGCACCTGATCGAGGAGTGCGTCGTTGCGGTCGCCCCAAAAGCCAGAAGCGCCGGCGATACGGAAAGGTTGCGGCATGCGGGGGGAGAGTTTACCCCGTGGAGGAAGCGGCCGCGCGCTGGGACGGGTGGTATACCGCAGGCCAGCGCCGAAAGTCCGAGATTCCGAACACTGGGGCCGGGCTCCGGAGAGCCGCCGAGAGGTTCCGGAGGCAGATGGCTGTGGCACAGATGCAAGCGAAGGGGACCTCCCGCGCCTCGCTCGGGGTGCAAGACGCACTGCTGGTCGCCCTGGTGGGGATTGTCTTCGCGCCGGGCCTTGCAGCGATGGCGCGGGTTTGGGGATCCGTCGACTACCTTTCACACGGCTATCTGATCCCCCTCGTCGCCGCGTGGGTGGCCTGGCGCGACCGCGCGTCGTTGGCCGAGCTATCGGAAGGGCGCGACCGGCGCGGGCTTGTGGTCCTTCTCACAGCCCTCTTGCTCTACGGGCTGGGTCTCGCCGCCGGGCTCGTCGGGCTCGAGGGCATTGCCTTTGTGGGGGCCGTGGCCGGGAGCGTCCTGCTCTTGCGCGGCCCCCACTGGTTGCGGGCGCTCCGCTTTCCGATCGGGTTCCTGTTGTTCATGGTTCCGCCTCCCGAGGCCTTGCTGTTGCCGCTCATCGTATGGCTGCGGCTCCTCGTTACCGGTGTCGCCGTCGGGATTCTGCACACCTTGAATATTCCGGTCGTGCAGCAGGGCAACGTTCTTCTCCTGCCGAGCGGCGAGTCGGTGTTCGTGGCGGATGCCTGCAGCGGCGTCACTTCGTTGGTCACGCTTTTGCCCTTGGCTGTGCTGCTCGCCTACTACATGGAGCGCTCGCTCGCGCGGCGTCTTTTGCTCATCTCCTCCGTGGTCCCGATCGCGCTCGGCGGGAACCTTCTGCGGGTCGTGGTGACCGTGATCGCAGCCTTGGGAGTGGGTGTTGCGCGCGCGACCGAGAGTGCACTGCACCAGGCCGCGGGTCTTCTCACCTATCTGCTCGGCTGCCTCGCGCTGCTCGCGGTGAGCGCGCTCATGCGGCGCCTTTTGCCCCCGAGGTGAGCGGCCCGCTTGCAGAGGCGGGGGAACCTTCGGGGGTGCAAGCGAAGGCCCTGGCCCTCGCTCTTGGCTTTGACCTCGCCGGAGTAGCCCACGCGGCCCCTGCGCCGACCAGCGGCTTCCTGCGTGAGTGGCTGGCGCGTGGCTACGCCGGCGAGATGGAATGGCTAGGCCGCCGCATCGAAGCGCGCATCGACCCGCGAGGCGTGTTCGAGGAAGCGCGCAGCGTGGTCGCCGTCGCTCTGGTGTACGACCCCGGAAGGCGCCCGCCTACGGGTCCCGGCCGAGGTGGGGTGGCACGCTACGCTGGAGGAGAGGATTACCATGACGTCCTCGGCGAACGACTTCGCGCCTTGGGCGCGGGCCTCGAGGCGTTGGCACAGCGTCCGGTGCGCTGGCGGGCGTACGTCGATACGGGCCCGGTGCTCGAGCGCGCACTGGCTGCACAAGCTGGCGTTGGCTGGGTGGGGAAGAATACCTGCCTGATCCATCGCGAGCTCGGGTCGTACCTTTTCCTGGGGACGCTCCTCACAGAGCTTGAACTCGCACCGGACACTCCCGAGCCAGACCACTGCGGCACCTGTCGCGCATGCCTCGACGCGTGTCCCACACAGGCATTTGTCGAACCGCACGTGCTCGATGCCACGCGCTGTCTCTCCTATACGACGATCGAGTCGCGCAGCGCGATTCCAGAGGCGCTGCGCGAGGCCCAGGGCGACCTTGTGTTTGGCTGCGACATCTGCCAGGAGGTCTGCCCGTTTAACCAACGAGAGCGTCGGCGTGTGCCGGAGGATCCCCATGGCCTGCGGGCACGACTCGCGACGCGGCCAGAGTGGGTGAGGCCGAGCCTGGCGTGGCTCCTCTCCCTCGATGAAGCGGCTCGGCGCGGGGTCACCCGCCGTACCGCGCTGCGCCGCGCCAAGCACCGCTTCCTGCTTCGCAACGCGCTCGTCGCGGCCGGGAACTCTGCGGACCCGACGCTGCGCCCCCTGCTTGAGCGGCACGCGTCGGGCTCCGATCCCCTTCTTGCGGAACATGCACGTTGGGCGCTCGCCCGCCTGCCGCCGCCTGACACACGCTAGAGGCGGGCTCGCCGCTAGGGCGACGCGCCTCGGCGGGCCGCCAGGCAGGCCAGGGCCTCAGGCCGCTCCCCGGGCCTCAGGCCCTCTTCGTAGGCCAGCACCGAGAGTCCGGAAAAGAGCTCCGGGAGTTCACTCGATGCGAGCAAAAACGCTGGATTGGTGGGGCCATACCCAAGTTTCTTCTGATCCTGCGTGAACGTCTCATAGAGCAAGAGACCACCGGGCCGAAGCAGCGCCGAGATCGCGGGGGCCAGAGTCCGATGGAGGTAGCGGAAGACGAGGATCGCGCCGCAGCTTTCCGGTCGAAGCGGGAGGCTGTGTCGTGTCTCGAGGTTGGCCCGCACGCCCATCACGAGGAAGGGCAGGGCGCGGTTTCGGGCCTCGCCAAGGAGCGCCCTGAGCGCCGCAGGGTCGCGGTCGATTCCAAGGGCGGGCGCGCCGAGGGCCGCCGCCGCAAGCGTGTGTCGGCCTCCACCGCACGCGAGGTCCACGACCAGGCCGAGACGCGCTGCCTCGCGCACCAAGGACGCGTGCCGTACGAACCACGGCGAGGCCGCCGCGGCTCCGCTCAAGGCAGCTTGCGCCGCCGAAGCAAAGCCCTCATCCGTTCGGGGAAGTCGGTCACCAGACCATCCACACCGAGTTCGAGGAGCCGTTCCATTTCCGACGGGTCGTTGATGGTCCAGACATGGACCTGCACGCCGTGGGCATGGGCGTGGGCCACAAGCTCCCGGGTTACCAGCGGGCGCCCGGCGAAGCTCACGGGGATCTGGAGTGCCAGGGGTTCGGGCGGAGGCGCGCGACCGTCAAGCGCCGAACGCACAAACCGCAGCACGTCCCCTGCCGACGCACCGACGGCTGCAGGGACATCGGTGGCTTTTAGATGAGCCCGCAGGCGAAGCATGAGCGCATCGCTCTCCGCCGTGAGCAGCGTGAGCGCCGCCCGGCCCTCCCGCTTGACGAGAGCCACCGTGCGTTCGACGAGGCCGGGCTCATCGGCCTTGAGCTCCAGGTTGAAGCGGGCCGCCGGAAAGGTCTTGAACCCTTCCTCAAGAGTCGGGATCCGAAGTCCTTGTCCACGAAAGGGAAAACTTCTCCCGCCGTCAGACGAGAAACGATACCCCGCGTCAAGTTTCGAGAGCTCCGGGAATGAGAACCCGCGCAGCGGCCCGGAGCCATCGGTCATCCGGTCGACCGTCTCGTCGTGTGCCATCACGACGACGCCATCACGCGTCAGATGAAGATCGCTCTCGAGGATTGCGGCACCCGCCTCAAGACCACGCGCAAATGCCGGTAGCGTGTTCTCCGGCCGCTCGCCCGCCGCACCCCGGTGCCCAATCACGATCGGCCGGGACAGTTCGAAATAGGGGTGCGGCATGGGGTGTACGGTATCGTGCCCGCCCATGGCCGTCCTGACCCGTGAGAGCATCGAGCGCGAGCTCGCGTCGGGTCGCCTCGTGATCGAGCCGCTCGACCCCGCGCAGGTCGGGCCCGCATCCATCGATCTCACGCTCGGCGACGAGATCCGGGTGATCGTGACGGACGCCGAACCCATCAACGTGCGGGAGGGGACCGACTACCGCGAGCACACCCGGGCGCAGCCACTGGACGTGCCCTTCGTCCTAGCCCCGGGGGTCACGATTCACGGCATCACACGCGAGCGCGTTACGCTGCCCGACGACCTTTGCGGATTTCTCGAAGGGCGCAGTCAATTCGCCAGACTTGGACTCATGATTCACGTCACCTCCGCCTTCGTTCAGCCCGGTGTCTCGAATCGACAGGTGCTCGAGATGAGCAACGTCTCGGGCCAACCCCTTGTGATCCACGCCGGGGTGCGCCTGTGCCAGCTCGTCCTGATGCGGACCGAGGGCCGAGCGACCTACCGCGGGCGCTTCGCCGTGCAGGAGCGGCCCTAAGCGCGGTGGCTGGGCGTTAACGCGTGCGGGCCGTGGTGCAGCGGGTCTCCCATGCCGCAATCCGCGTCGAGGGCGCGCTCATTGCCGAGATGGGCGCGGGTCTAGTTGCGCTCGTCGGGGTCGCACGGGACGACGGGCCGACACAGGCCTGCGAACTGGCCGAACGGATTGTTCATCTGCGGATCTTCCCCGACGCCGAGGGACGCATGAACCGCTCGCTGCTCGAGACCGGCGGCACGCTCGGCGTGGTCTCGCAGTTCACGCTGATGGGCGACGCGCGCAAGGGGCGTCGCCCCGCCTTCACGGCGGCAGCCCCCGGCCCGCACGCCGAGCCCCTCGTCGACGCCCTCGCGGGCGCCGCGCGCGGGCTCGGTGTTCCTGTGGTGACAGGACGCTTCGGGGCTCAGATGCAAATCGCGCTGCGGAACGAAGGCCCGGTCACGATTCTTCTCGACACCGAGAGGCAGTTCTAGCGCTCGCCTGCGGGTTTGTTGCCTCGCGCACTTGACCGCGCTCACTTAGGGCGGAACACTCTGGCTGGGGGGTGACGGCATCTGCCGTCAAAAAAGGAGAGGTATCACGTGCGCAACCCTAGCTCGATTCGTTCGTTTGCGGCTGCCATCGGACTTGCTTCTTGCCTGATGTTTGCCGGTGCGCCGGCTCGTGCCAACGATGCTGGAACCAATGCGGGCCTTCAGGCCGGCGCTCTGTTCACGACGCTGCTGTACGGCCCCACGAAGGTCTGTTACGCGGTCTTGGGCTCCGTCGTGAGCGGTTTGGCCTGGGGGTTGACCGCTGGCAACTCCGAGGTGGCGTGGCCGATCTTCGTGAATGCGGCCTTCGGCGACTACGTGGTCACACCCGACCACCTGAGGGGCCAGAGGCCCCTTGAGTTCGTCGGGCGCGAGGAGCCTGCGGCCACGGCTACGGCGGCAAGCGACAGCGCGAAGCCGGCCGAGGACAACGCCACGCCCTAGTCAGCGTGCCTGGCCCATTGGCACACGAGGGCGAGGGGGGCATCCTCTACGCCTAGGGGGAAGGTGCGGCCGCGCTCGGGGCTTGTTCCTCGGCCGCGACCCAGACCGACCACCCGGGTGTGCCCGTATGGCCGACGCTACGTCCATTGCCTCGCTCGGCACCGCATTCGCGGCCGGCCTGCTCTCGGTCTTTTCGCCTTGCGTGATGCCGCTGATGCCGGCCTATCTCTCCCTCGTCTCTGGCCTCTCCGTGGAGCAGATGCAAGAAGGCGGCAACGAGCCGTTGATCCGCCGTCGTGTGTTGGCCGGAAGCTTCGGCTTCGTGGCAGGATTCTCGACCGTCTTCATCTTGCTGGGTGCATCGGCGACGGCGCTCGGTCACGTGTTGCGCACGTGGAACGTGCACGTTTTTGGCGTGGAGCTGGGGGTGCCCCAGCTCGCCGGAGTCGTGATCATCGTCATGGGACTGCACATCGCGGGCGTGCTCCCGGTGCATATGCTCTACCGTGAGCGTCGGCTGAACCTGCAGGTCCGCCGCATGAGTCCGATCGGCACCTATCTCGTGGGTGGAGCCTTCGCCTTTGGATGGTCGCCGTGCGTCGGGCCGATCCTCGGCGGTATCCTGACCATCGCAGGCAGCCGTGAGACCGTGCTCCAAGGAGTGGGTTTGCTCGCGGTATATTCCGCTGGGCTTGCGGTGCCGTTTCTCGTGGCGGCGTGGAGCATCGACCTGTTCTTTCGCGCCTTCCAGCGTGTGAAGACCCATTTCCGGATGCTCGAGCTCATGTCCGGAGCGCTTCTCATCGGAGTAGGACTTCTCGTGATGACCGATCAGCTTGCGCGCTTGAACGGGTATTTCATGTTTATGAGCCGCTTTGTCACGCAAACTGAACGCCTGCTCCAATGACGGGACGAGGTGGAGGGCGAGATGAGAGCTCGAATGGCCGCTGTGTGGATGCTCGCGGCTTCCTGCGTGCTGGGCGGCTGTCCTTCGGAAAAGGGTCGGGACGCGGCAAGCAAGGCGGAGAGTGCATCTACCCCGCAGATGGCACCCGACTTCACACTCGCTGATCTGAGCGGCCGGCAGGTCAAGCTCTCCGATTTCCGCGGCAAGCTCGTCGTGATCGACTTCTGGGCCACTTGGTGCCCGCCCTGCGAGTTTCAGATTCCCGTATTGAACTCCCTCTATGACTCCCACCGAGATCGCGATGTCGTGATCCTCGGCGTGTCGGTGGACACCGATGGCCCGGAAGCCGTGCGTGCCTTTACCGAGAAACGTCAGGTCCGATACCAGATCCTGCTGGGCAGCGAATCCCTAGCCCGGGAGTTCGGGGCTCCAGGCTTTCCCTCGCTGATCGTGGTGGGACCGGACGGTTTCATCCGCTCCATGCACGTGGGTCTCGTCGAACAGGCGGAGCTTCTCCAGGTGTTGGCGGAAGCGAGCGCAGGCAAGGCCGGATAGCGCCGCCGCCGCCAAAGGCCCCCCAGCTTGCCTCAAGCGCGATACGCGTCCGGTCGAAAGCCCGGGCGTGGCCACTGGTCCGAGCGACAGCCAGGCACTGGGCGCCGAGGACACGGGCATCCGCGTCCGGCGCTCGTTCGAACGCGTCTTTCGCCCCGGCGACGTTGTGTTCGACGAGGGCGACCCCGGCGCGGTGCTCTACGTCATCCAGGCGGGCGAAATCGAGCTCACGCGGCGCAGTGCCTCCAGCCCGCGCCTCGTGGGTCGCCTCGGGCCGGGTGAATTTTTCGGCGAGATGAGCGTCGTGCTCGGCGGGGCCCGCACCGTGCGTGCGACGGCGGCGTGCGAGGTACGGCTGCTCGAGATCGACGCCCCGGTTCTCCAAGAGATGTGCCTTGAGCGGCCTGAAATCGCGATTCGCATGATCCGCCGCCTCACCGCGCGCGTGATCGAGCTCGAGGGCCGACTCTCCGCGCTCGGCATCGACGACTTGCTGCGGCCGGTGGTTCGCGTGCTGGTCCGTCGCGCCGAAGAAGGTCCGGAAGGAGTGCGGATCCCTACGACCCTGCGCCACCTCGCGAGCGATGCGGGCCTCTCGCTCCTCGACACCCATCGCGCACTGCAGCAGCTGCTCGAGCGCAAACTTGTGCGGTTCTCAGAAGATGTGCTGGTTTCACCCGACCTCGATGCACTCTCTGCATGCCTGGATGGCTCAGACTGAACGCAAACCCCGTCTTGGCGTGCCTCTTGCGTTGACCCCTGCTGATCCGTTCTGATAGCGTGGCCGCGCCTCGCGTCGGTGGCCGACGAATGCCGGAGGGGCGGGTTGCGTGGAGCCGTGCGCAGGTGCAGCGGGGTGGCGCTCGTCGCCTGGCTGTTCCTTGTACCCTACGGCTCTCCTGCGGACGTAAAGCATCCCGGTCAAGGTGCGGCCCAGCAGCCCTTCGAGCTCACGGCCGAC